>NZ_CP083746.1:5032500-5227381 GCF_020151015.1 Pseudomonas sp. p1(2021b) | reverse complement strand
GCACTGCTGCCAAAGTTCCACTGACACGGATATCCCCTGAGTTGAAAGCCGGATGAGGCAAAAAACAAACCGCCATTGTACCGGGAGGTCAGCCACTTATCCACATGTGGCAACGACTTGAACCCGGACCAATCCGCCAAAACGCCACCCAAATGAGCTCTTGGCGTGTGAATAAGGTCTGTGGATAACCATGCCTGAGGTCTATGCACAACCCTAACCTCAGGCCTGTTGATAACCTTGCTGTGGGTAACACTATATTTAATCCACAGCTTTTCCGCGGCCACAGCACAGCGGGAGCACGCCTTACCGACAGGGTTATGAATCTCTGTACAACGCATGAATAAAGGCCTAGCGGTGGTTACCCACAGAAGGTTATCCACCTAAGCTTTATAAGTTCTTCAGAAAAGCTTTTTATATGTCCTTCTTTTTTTTCATGCTGTCTTCCCGTGAGGTGTCCGATCAAGCCAAAGGCGCGAGCGCCGGGTCACGCCTTCCATAAGCAAACGTTGGTTGGAAATTGACCTATGGGCTTGCTTTCTCTAGAATCGCCGATCTCTTAAAAAGGGGGCCATTCCGGCCCGTTGTCGACAAACCCAGGTAACACGCCATGAAACGTACTTTCCAACCAAGCACCATCAAGCGCGCCCGCACCCACGGCTTCCGTGCCCGTATGGCTACCAAGAACGGCCGCGCTGTTCTGTCGCGTCGTCGTGCCAAAGGCCGTAAGCGTCTGGCAATTTGATTTTTCGGCACAGGTGGTGAGTCAGGACTTCAGTCGGGACAAGCGACTGCTTACACCCCGGCATTTCAAAGCGGTCTTCGACTCCCCAACCGGCAAGGTTCCAGGGAAAAACCTGCTTATCCTTGCTCGCGAGAACGGCCTCGATCATCCACGCCTCGGCCTGGTGATCGGCAAGAAGAGCGTCAAGCTCGCCGTTCAACGCAATCGCCTCAAGCGCTTGATGCGCGATTCGTTCCGTCTGAACCAGCAAATGCTCGCTGGGCTGGACATCGTGATCGTCGCGCGCAAGGGATTGGGCGAGATTGAAAACCCAGAATTGCACCAACACTTTGGCAAGCTCTGGAAGCGACTGGTACGCAGTCGGCCCTCTCCAGCGGTTAATGCCGATTCCGCAGGGGTAGACAGTCACGATGCGTAAACTGGCACTCGTTCCGATCCAGTTTTACCGTTATGCCATTAGTCCACTGATGGCCAGCCACTGTCGTTTCTACCCCAGTTGCTCCTGTTACGCCTATGAAGCCATTGAAAACCATGGCCTCATGCGTGGTGGGTGGCTGGCCGTTCGTCGCCTGGGGCGTTGTCATCCGTGGAACGACGGTGGTTTCGATCCCGTTCCACCCGCTCCTTCCTCCCGAACTTCTTCGATAGCCGAGTAATCATGGATATTAAACGCACGATCCTGATCGTCGCCCTGGCAATCGTGTCCTACGTCATGGTCCTGAAATGGAACCAGGACTACGGCCAGGCTGCCTTGCCGACTCAGAATACTGCTGCCAGCAATGTTGCCCCGGCGTTGCCGGACACCGTGCCGGCCGGCAATAACGGCGCCAGTGCCGATGTGCCGAGCGCCAATGCTGAATCCAGCCCAGCCGAATTGGCGCCAGTTGCGGTCAGCAAGGACCTGGTACGGATCAAGACCGATGTCTTGGACCTGGCTATCGACCCGGTGGGTGGTGACATCGTCCAGCTGACCCTGCCCAAGTACCCGCGTCGTCAGGACCATCCGGACATTCCGTTCCAGCTGTTCGATAACGGCGGCGAGCGTGTTTACCTGGCACAGAGCGGCCTGACCGGCGCCAACGGCCCGGATGCCCGTGCCACCGGTCGCCCGCTGTATGCGTCCGAACGCAAGAGCTACCAGCTGGCCGACGGCCAGGATCAGCTGGTGGTCGACCTGAAGTTCAGCGAGAACGGTGTCAACTACATCAAGCGCTTCAGCTTCAAGCGCGGTGAGTACGACCTGACCGTCAGCTACCTGATCGACAACCAGAGTGCCCAGGCCTGGACCGGCAACCTGTTTGCCCAGCTCAAGCGTGACGCCAGTTCCGATCCTTCGTCGAGCACCGCCACCGGCACCGCCACCTACCTGGGTGCTGCCCTGTGGACAGCTTCGGAGCCGTACAAGAAAGTGTCGATGAAGGACATCGACAAGGGCAGTTTGAAAGAAAATGTGTCCGGCGGCTGGGTTGCCTGGCTGCAGCACTACTTCGTAACCGCCTGGATCCCAAGCAAGTCGGACAACAACGTCGTCCAGACCCGCAAGGACAGCCAGGGCAACTACATCATCGGCTACACCGGCCCGGCATTGAACGTACCTGCCGGCGCCAAGGCCGAAACCAGCGCCATGCTGTACGCCGGTCCGAAGATCCAGTCCAAGCTCAAGGAACTCTCCCCAGGCCTGGAACTGACCGTCGACTATGGCTTCCTGTGGTTCATCGCCCAGCCGATCTTCTGGCTGTTGCAACATATCCACAGCCTGCTGGGCAACTGGGGCTGGTCGATCATCGTCCTGACCATGCTGATCAAGGGCCTGTTCTTCCCGCTGTCCGCCGCCAGCTACCGTTCGATGGCGCGCATGCGTGCCGTGGCGCCGAAACTGGCCCAGCTCAAGGAACGCTTCGGCGATGATCGCCAGAAGATGTCCCAGGCGATGATGGAGCTGTACAAGAAAGAGAAGATCAACCCGCTGGGCGGCTGCCTGCCGATCCTGGTGCAGATGCCGGTATTCCTGGCCCTGTACTGGGTACTGCTGGAAAGCGTCGAGATGCGCCAGGCTCCGTGGATGCTGTGGATCACCGACTTGTCGATCAAGGATCCGTTCTTCATCCTGCCGATCATCATGGGCGCCACCATGTTCATCCAGCAGCGCCTGAACCCGACGCCGCCGGATCCGATGCAGGCGAAGGTCATGAAAATGATGCCGATCATCTTCACCTTCTTCTTCCTGTGGTTCCCGGCTGGCCTGGTGCTGTACTGGGTTGTGAACAACTGCCTGTCCATCGCGCAGCAGTGGTACATCACTCGCAGCATCGAGGCCGCGACCAAGAAAGCCGCTGCTTGACGGACGGCTACGCTGGTCTGTGAATAAAACGCCCCCTTGTGGGGCGTTTTTGCTATCTGTGTATTTTCCCTAGAGGTTTTCGAGCATGAACACTGTGCGTGAAACCATCGCGGCCATCGCCACCGCCCAAGGGCGAGGTGGGGTTGGCATCGTCAGGTTGTCGGGCCCGTTGGCCAGCCAGGCTGGGCAGGCCATCACCGGCCGCACGCTGGCGCCACGTCATGCCCATTACGGACCGTTCCGCGACAGCGACGGGCTGGTACTGGACGAAGGCATCGCCTTGTTCTTCCCGGGGCCGAACTCCTTCACCGGCGAGGACGTCCTGGAGCTGCAAGGCCATGGTGGCCCGGTGGTCATGGACATGCTGCTGCAGCGCTGTCTGCAGTTGGGTTGCCGCCTGGCGCGCCCGGGCGAATTCAGCGAGCGGGCATTTCTCAACGACAAGCTCGACCTGGCCCAGGCCGAGGCGATCGCAGACCTGATTGAGGCCAGTTCCACCCAGGCTGCGCGCAATGCATTGCGATCGTTGCAGGGGGCATTCTCCAAGCGCGTGCATGCGCTCACCGAAGCCCTGATCGCCTTGCGCATCTACGTAGAGGCGGCTATCGACTTTCCTGAGGAAGAAATCGACTTTCTTGCCGATGGCAATGTGTTGTCCATGCTGGATGCGGTTCGCGGTGAGTTGTCCACAGTCGAGCGCGAAGCTGGGCAGGGCGCCTTGTTGCGCGACGGCATGACCGTCGTCATCGCCGGTCGGCCGAATGCCGGCAAATCGAGCCTGCTCAACCAGCTGGCGGGGCGTGAGGCGGCAATCGTCACCGATATCGCCGGCACCACCCGGGATATCCTGCGCGAACATATCCACATCGATGGCATGCCGCTTCATGTGGTCGACACGGCAGGCCTGCGCGACACCGACGACCATGTGGAAAAGATTGGCGTGGAACGGGCGCTCAAGGCCATAGGCGAGGCCGATCGTGTGCTTCTGGTGGTGGACTCCACGGCGCCCGAGGCCAGCGATCCATTCGCCCTATGGCCGGAATTCCTCGACCAACGGCCGGATGTCGCCAAGGTGACCCTGATCCGCAACAAGGCCGACCTCAGTGGCGAGCAGGTCGGCTTGGAGCAGTGCGACGATGGCCATGTGACCATCACTTTGAGCGCCCGCGATACTGGCTTGGGGCTGGACCTGCTGCGTGATCACCTCAAAGCCTGCATGGGTTATGAGCAGACCGCCGAAAGCAGCTTCAGCGCCCGACGTCGGCATCTGGAAGCCCTGCGCCAGGCCAGCGTTCACCTCGAGCATGGTCGTGCCCAGCTGACGCTGGCGGGCGCCGGGGAATTGCTGGCCGAGGACCTGCGCCAGGCGCAGCAGGCGCTGGGTGAAATCACCGGGGCCTTCAGCTCGGACGACCTGCTGGGGCGGATATTCTCGAGTTTCTGCATCGGTAAATGATCCACAGCCCGGCAAGGCTCAAGGCCGCTCCTTCTGGAGCGGCTTTTTTTTACCTGCGATCTGACCAGGTGGGCGCGTGGTTCCCCGCGAATCAGCTCAAGGGGACCTGCTCAATTTCATTCACAGGCCGAATGTTACCCGCAGGAGGTCTGTGGAAAACTCGCCTTCAGCTCCGTTGATAACCGGCCTTTTTTGCTGAGGACAAACCGGGCTGTGGGTAAACAGTACTTTAATCCACAGCTTAAACGCCGTTATCCAGAACCCTCAACCCCGGTCCAACACAGGGTTATGAATCGCTCTAAGCCTTGCTGCTACTGGGCTGCTTCCAGTTATCCACATGTGGATGGCTGCCTAAGAATAAACATAAAAACAAAGCTTTTTTAAATTTTTCCTCTTTGTTTTCTTTTGCCCGCCACTCATCCACAGCCTGGTCAAAATTTGCGCAAAAGGTTTCTTTAAGCGGGGGGAAGTCCCTATACTTGTCCGCTTACCTTCTCTATTCGCAAAAACAGGCACGAGGTGCGTGGTGGATTTCCCTTCCCGTTTTGAAGTGATCGTCATCGGCGGCGGCCATGCCGGTACCGAGGCTGCGCTTGCGTCCGCACGCATGGGTGTGAAAACCCTGCTGCTGACCCATAACGTGGAAACCCTCGGTCACATGAGCTGCAACCCGGCCATCGGTGGCATCGGCAAGAGCCATCTGGTCAAGGAAATCGATGCGCTCGGCGGCGCGATGGCGCTGGCCACCGACAAGAGCGGCATTCAGTTCCGCATCCTGAACAACCGCAAGGGCCCGGCCGTGCGTGCCACCCGTGCACAGGCTGACCGCGCCATCTACAAGGCAGTGGTCCGCGAGATCCTGGAAAACCAGCCGAACCTGTGGATATTCCAGCAGTCCTGTGATGACCTGATCGTCGAGCAGGATCAGGTCAAGGGCGTGGTCACCCAGATGGGCCTGCGTTTCTTCGCCGACGCCGTGGTGCTGACCACTGGCACCTTCCTCGGTGGGCTTATCCACATCGGCTTGCAGAACCATTCCGGTGGCCGTGCCGGCGACCCGCCTTCGATCGCCCTGGCCCACCGTATGCGTGAACTTCCGCTGCGCGTCGGTCGCCTGAAAACCGGTACCCCGCCGCGTATCGACGGGCGTTCGGTGGATTTCTCGGTAATGACCGAACAGCCGGGCGACACACCGATCCCAGTGATGTCGTTCATGGGCAATGCCCAGATGCACCCGCGTCAGGTGAGTTGCTGGATCACCCATACCAACGCGCGCACCCACGAAATCATTGCCTCGAACCTCGACCGCTCGCCTATGTACTCGGGCGTGATCGAAGGTGTCGGACCGCGCTATTGCCCGTCGATCGAGGACAAGATCCACCGCTTCGCCGACAAGGAAAGCCACCAGGTGTTCATCGAGCCGGAAGGCCTGACCACCCACGAGCTGTACCCCAACGGCATTTCCACGTCGCTGCCGTTCGATGTGCAGCTGGAGCTGGTGCGTTCGATTCGCGGTATGGAAAACGCCCATATCGTGCGGCCGGGCTATGCCATCGAATACGACTACTTCGACCCGCGTGACCTCAAGTACAGCCTGGAGACCAAGGTCATCGGCGGCTTGTTCTTCGCCGGGCAGATCAACGGCACCACCGGTTACGAAGAAGCCGGTGCCCAGGGTCTGCTGGCCGGCACCAACGCCGCGCTGCGCGCGCAGGGGCGCGAAAGCTGGTGCCCACGCCGTGACGAGGCTTACATCGGCGTGCTGGTCGACGACCTGATCACCCTGGGTACCCAGGAGCCGTACCGCATGTTCACCTCGCGCGCCGAATACCGGCTGATCCTGCGCGAGGACAACGCCGACCTGCGCCTGACCGAGAAAGGCCGCGAACTCGGGCTGATCGACGATGTCCGCTGGGCTGCCTTCTGTGCCAAGCGCGAAGGCATCGAGCGTGAGGAACAGCGGTTGAAGTCGACCTGGGTGCGCCCGAACACCGAACAAGGCCAGGCCATTGTGGATAAGTTCGGCACGCCGCTGAGCCATGAATACAGCCTGCTCAACCTGCTGGCTCGCCCGGAAATCGACTACGCTGGGCTGGTCGAAGTGACCGGTGGGGAACAAATCGATCCACAGGTGGCCGAACAGGTCGAGATCAAGACCAAGTACGCCGGCTACATCGATCGCCAGCAGGAAGAGATCGCCCGCCTGCGTGCCAGCGAAGACACCCGCCTGCCTGTGGATATCGACTACACCACGATTTCCGGCCTGTCCAAGGAGATCCAGAGCAAGCTCGGCCAGACCCGTCCGCAAACCCTGGGCCAGGCGTCGCGCATCCCTGGTGTGACCCCGGCGGCGATTTCCCTGTTGCTGATTCATCTGAAGAAACGCGGCGCCGGCCGCGAATTGGAGCAAAGCGCTTGAGTTCCCTGGTCACCCCGCAACACGCAGAAGAGTTGTCCACAGGTGCGCGCCAGCTCGGTGTCGAGTTGAGCCCGCAGCAGCACGAGCAGTTGCTGGGTTACCTGGCTCTGCTGATCAAATGGAACAAGGCCTACAACCTCACCGCGGTGCGCGACCCTGACGAGATGGTGTCGCGTCACCTGCTCGACAGCCTGAGCGTGATGTCGTTTATCCACAGCGACACGCAACGTTGGCTCGACGTCGGCAGCGGTGGCGGCATGCCTGGCATCCCGCTGGCGATCCTGCATCCACACAAGCAGGTGACGCTGCTCGACAGCAACGGCAAGAAAACCCGCTTCCTCACTCAGGTGAAAATGGAGCTGAAGCTGGACAACCTGGAGGTTATCCACAGCCGGGTCGAGGCGTTCCAGCCCCCGCAACCGTTCTGCGGCATCATCTCGCGGGCTTTCAGCAGCATGGAGAATTTCACCAACTGGACGCGCCACCTGGGCGACGCGCGGACGCAATGGCTTGCAATGAAGGGGCTGCATCCTGCCGATGAACTGGTAGCATTGCCCGCAGACTTCACAGTGGAAAGCGAGCAGGCCCTGACCGTTCCGGGTTGCCAGGGCCAGCGCCATCTGCTGATACTGCGCCGCAAGGCATGACTGGGAACACACGCAACAATGGCTAAGGTATTCGCAATCGCGAACCAGAAGGGTGGTGTGGGTAAGACCACCACCTGTATCAATCTCGCCGCATCGCTGGCTGCGACCAAGCGCCGCGTGCTGCTGATCGACCTCGATCCGCAGGGCAACGCCACCATGGGCAGCGGTGTGGACAAGCACGAACTCGAGCACTCGGTCTATGACCTGCTGATCGGGGAGTGCGACCTGGCCCAGGCGATGCATTTCTCCGAGCACGGTGGTTTCCAGCTGCTGCCGGCCAACCGCGACTTGACCGCCGCGGAAGTGGTGCTGCTCGAGATGCAGATGAAAGAGAGCCGCCTGCGCAATGCATTGGCGCCGATCCGCGACAACTACGATTTCATCCTCATCGACTGCCCGCCGTCGCTGTCGATGCTGACCCTCAACGCCCTGGTCGCCTCCGATGGCGTGATCATCCCGATGCAGTGCGAGTACTACGCACTGGAAGGTCTCAGCGACCTTGTGGATAACATCAAGCGCATCGCTGCCCGCCTGAACCCGGAGCTGAAGATCGAGGGCCTGTTGCGGACCATGTACGACCCGCGCCTGAGCCTGAACAACGACGTTTCGGCCCAGCTCAAGGAACATTTCGGCAGCCAGCTGTACGACACGGTCATCCCGCGCAACATCCGCCTGGCCGAGGCGCCGAGCTTCGGCATGCCGGCCCTGGCCTACGACAAACAATCGCGTGGCGCGCTGGCCTACCTGGCCCTGGCCGGGGAACTGGTTCGCCGTCAACGCCGTCAATCACGCACTGCACAAACAACTTAAGGAATCCGCATGGCCGTTAAGAAACGGGGTCTCGGACGTGGGTTGGATGCACTGCTCAGTGGTCCCTCCGTCAGCGCGCTCGAAGAGCAGGCTGTGAAGGTCGACCAGAAGGAACTGCAACACCTGCCGGTCGAGCTGATCCAGCGTGGCAAGTACCAGCCACGCCGTGACATGGACCCCGAAGCGCTGGAAGAACTGGCGCACTCGATTCGCAACCAGGGCGTGATGCAACCGATCGTGGTCCGCACGATCGGTGAGAACCGCTACGAGATCATCGCCGGTGAACGCCGCTGGCGTGCCACCCAGCAGGCTGGCCTGGACACCATCCCGGCCATGGTCCGCGAGGTGCCCGACGAAGCGGCCATCGCCATGGCGCTGATCGAAAACATCCAGCGCGAGGACCTCAACCCCCTGGAAGAGGCCCTGGCGTTGCAGCGCCTGCAGCAGGAGTTCGAGCTGACTCAGCAACAGGTCGCCGATGCCGTGGGCAAGTCGCGGGTCACCGTGGCCAACCTGCTGCGGCTGATCTCGCTGCCCGAGGCGATCAAGACCATGCTCGCCCATGGCGACCTGGAGATGGGCCACGCTCGTGCACTGCTTGGGCTGGAGGAAGATCGCCAGGAAGAGGGGGCGCGGCATGTTGTCGCACGTGGGCTGACCGTACGCCAAACCGAAGCGCTGGTACGCCAGTGGCTCAACGGCAAATCTGATCCGGTCGAACAGGCCAAACCTGATCCGGATATCGCACGCCTGGAACAGCGTCTGGCAGAGCGCCTGGGCTCGGCCGTGCAGATACGCCATGGCAACAAGGGCAAGGGCCAACTTGTAATTCGCTACAACTCCCTCGATGAGTTGCAAGGCGTGCTTGCTCACATCCGCTGAAACAATTCCCGTTGTAGCGCGCAGTCGGAAATCACTACGAAGAGTTGAATAGGGGTTAAACCACCCCTATACTCTGCGCGCATTTTGTCGGCACAAATTATGCCAAGTCATTGCTGACTTGACGGTCGACTTTCGAGGAGCAGTTGTGATGGAAATCCGCACGCCAAACCGCTTGCCTTTCCATCGCTGGGCGGTTTTTCCGGTGCTGCTGGCTCAATGTATCGTGTTTCTGCTGGCAACTCTGGTGTTGTGGCAGTGGCAAGGCGCGGTCAGCGGTTATTCAGGCCTCTGCGGAGGGTTGATCGCCTGGCTGCCCAATGTGTATTTCGCCTGGAAGGCATTTCGCTATAGCGGGGCCAGGGCAGCGCAGGCCATCGTCAAGTCGTTCTACGCGGGCGAGGCAGGCAAATTGATTTTGACGGCAGTGCTTTTTGCACTGACCTTCGCAGGAGTGAAGCCATTGGCGCCGTTAGCAGTATTCGGCGTCTTCCTGCTGACCCTACTGGTCAGCTGGTTCGCGCCCCTGCTGATGAATAAAAGACTTTCGAGACCTTAGGGCGTTTGAGGCAACCATGGCAGCAGAAACCGCTTCGGGCTATATCCAGCACCACTTGCAGAACCTGACCTACGGTCAACTACCAGACGGCAGCTGGGGCTTCGCCCATTCGGCTGCAGAAGCCAAGGCAATGGGCTTCTGGGCGTTCCACCTGGACACCCTGGGTTGGTCCGTCGCGCTGGGTCTGATCTTCCTGTTCATCTTCCGCATGGCGGCCAAGAAGGCGACTTCCGGCCAGCCTGGCGGCCTGCAGAACTTCGTCGAAGTGCTGGTGGACTTCGTCAACGGCAGCGTGAAGGACTCCTTCCACGGCCGCAGCCCGGTGATCGCCCCGCTGGCGCTGACCATCTTCGTCTGGGTATTCCTGATGAACGCCATCGACCTGGTACCGGTCGACTGGATTCCTCAGCTGGCCATCCTGATCTCCGGCGACCCGCACATTCCGTTCCGTGCCGTATCGACCACCGACCCGAACGCGACCTTGGCCATGGCCTTCTGCGTGTTCGCGCTGATCATCTTCTACAGCATCAAGGTCAAGGGCCTGGGCGGCTTCATCGGTGAGCTGACCCTGCACCCGTTCGGCAGCAAGAACATCTTCGTGCAGATCCTGCTGATCCCGGTGAACTTCCTGCTGGAATTCGTCACCCTGATCGCCAAGCCGATCTCCCTGGCACTGCGTCTGTTCGGCAACATGTACGCCGGCGAGCTGGTGTTCATCCTGATTGCCGTGATGTTCGGCGCCGGCATCCTGTGGCTCAGCGGCCTGGGTGTGGTGCTGCAGTGGGCGTGGGCTGTGTTCCACATCCTGATCATCACCCTGCAAGCCTTCATCTTCATGATGCTTACCATCGTCTACCTGTCGATGGCTCACGAAGATAACCATTAAGACCGCCTCGCGTGTCTGATAGCCTTCCTCGCCTGTTTGGGGGGAAGGCCAAAAACGTCCGCAAGGGCAGCTGTACCAAACGATTTGTTTTACCGCTTCAAACTAAAAACCTAACCAATACGACGTAAAAGTCGGGAGGAAAGATGGAAACTGTAGTTGGTCTGACCGCTATCGCTGTTGCTCTGCTGATCGGCCTGGGTGCTCTGGGTACCGCCATTGGTTTCGGCCTGCTGGGCGGCAAGTTCCTGGAAGGCGCTGCTCGTCAGCCTGAGATGGTTCCGATGCTGCAGGTCAAGATGTTCATCGTCGCCGGTCTGCTCGACGCCGTAACCATGATCGGTGTTGGTATCGCTCTGTTCTTCACCTTCGCGAACCCCTTCGTTGGTCAGATCGCCGGCTAATCACTCGTTCCCACGAGTTGATTGGTGTGATGGACAAAGACCGAGCGAGGTGTTGGCGTGAACATTAATGCAACCCTGATTGGCCAATCCGTTGCTTTCCTGATTTTTGTGCTCTTCTGCATGAAGTACGTATGGCCTCCGGTCATCACTGCCCTGCAAGAGCGCCAAAAGAAGATTGCCGACGGCTTGGACGCTGCCAACCGCGCAGCTCGCGACCTGGAGCTGGCCCAAGAGAAAGCGGGTCAGCAACTGCGTGAAGCAAAGGCACAGGCAGCCGAAATCATTGAGCAAAGCAAGAAACGCGCTGCTCAGCTTGTCGAGGAAGCCCGTGAACAGGCTCGCGTCGAAGCTGACCGTGTGAAGGCTCAGGCTCAAGCCGAGATCGAACAGGAACTCAACAGCGTCAAAGACGCCCTGCGTGCCCAAGTGGGTGCCCTGGCCGTTGGCGGTGCTGAAAAGATCCTTGGCGCCACAATCGATCAAAACGCGCATGCGGAGCTGGTTAACAAACTGGCCGCTGAAATTTAAGCGAGGGCGATCATGGCAGAACTGACCACGTTGGCCCGACCTTACGCTAAGGCTGCCTTTGAGCATGCCCAGGCCCATCAGCAACTGGCCAATTGGTCAGCCATGCTCGGCCTGGCTGCTGCGGTGTCGGAAGACGACACCATGCAGCGCCTGCTCAAGGCCCCGCGACTGACAAGCGCAGAAAAGGCCGCCGCATTCATTGAAGTCTGCGGTGACAAGTTCGATGCACAGGCACAGAATTTCATTCATGTTGCCGCGGAAAACGACCGTCTCCTGCTTCTGCCGGAGATTGCGGCTCTGTTCGACCTGTACAAGGCCGAGCAAGAGAAGTCCGTGGACGTGGAAGTCACCAGTGCTTTTGCGTTGAACCAAGAACAGCAAGACAAACTCGCCAAGGTTCTCAGTGCACGGCTCAGCCGGGAAGTGCGCCTGCACGCGTCGGAGGATGCCAGCCTGATCGGCGGCGTCGTCATCCGCGCCGGCGACCTGGTAATCGATGGCTCGGTTCGCGGCAAGATCGCGAAACTGGCCGAAGCATTGAAATCTTGAGTTTGAAGGGGCAGCAGAGCAATGCAGCAACTCAATCCTTCCGAAATTAGTGAAATCATCAAGGGTCGCATCGAGAAGCTCGATGTCGGCTCCCAAGCCCGTAACGAAGGTACCGTCGTAAGCGTTTCCGACGGTATCGTGCGGATCCACGGTCTGGCCGACGTCATGTACGGCGAAATGATCGAGTTCCCGGGCGGCGTATACGGTATGGCACTGAACCTGGAGCAAGACTCCGTAGGTGCGGTGGTACTGGGTGCGTACACCTCCCTCGCCGAGGGCATGAGCGCCAAGTGCACCGGTCGTATCCTCGAAGTGCCGGTCGGCAAGGGCCTGCTGGGCCGCGTCGTTGACGCGCTGGGCAACCCGATCGATGGTAAAGGTCCTCTGACCACCACCGAAACCGACGCGGTCGAAAAGGTCGCTCCGGGCGTTATCTGGCGTAAGTCGGTAGACCAGCCTGTACAGACCGGCTACAAGTCGGTCGACGCCATGATCCCGGTTGGCCGTGGCCAGCGCGAGCTGATCATCGGTGACCGTCAGATCGGTAAGACTGCCATGGCGGTCGACGCGATCATCAACCAGAAAGACAGCGGCATCTTCTGCGTCTACGTGGCCGTCGGCCAGAAGCAGTCGACCATCGCCAACGTCGTTCGCAAGCTGGAAGAAGCCGGCGCCCTGGCCAACACCATCGTTGTTGCCGCCAGCGCCTCGGAATCCGCCGCACTGCAGTTCCTGGCTCCGTACGCCGGCTGCACCATGGGCGAATACTTCCGTGACCGCGGTGAAGACGCACTGATCGTTTACGATGACCTGTCCAAGCAGGCCGTTGCCTACCGTCAGATCTCCCTGCTGCTGCGCCGTCCACCAGGACGTGAAGCGTACCCAGGCGACGTGTTCTATCTCCACTCCCGTCTGCTGGAGCGTGCATCGCGCGTTTCCGAAGAGTACGTCGAGAAGTTCACCAACGGTGCTGTAACTGGCAAGACCGGTTCCCTGACCGCGCTGCCGATCATCGAAACCCAGGCTGGCGACGTTTCCGCGTTCGTTCCGACCAACGTGATCTCGATCACCGACGGTCAGATCTTCCTGGAATCGGCCATGTTCAACTCGGGCATCCGCCCTGCAGTGAACGCCGGTGTTTCGGTATCCCGCGTAGGTGGTGCCGCTCAGACCAAGATCATCAAGAAGCTGTCCGGTGGTATCCGTACCGCTCTGGCTCAGTACCGTGAACTGGCGGCATTCGCCCAGTTCGCTTCTGACCTGGACGAGGCTACCCGCAAGCAGCTGGAGCATGGTCAGCGCGTTACCGAGCTGATGAAGCAGAAGCAGTACGCTCCGATGTCCATCGCGGACATGGCGCTGTCGCTGTACGCCGCTGAGCGTGGCTTCCTGACCGACGTAGAAGTCTCCAAGGTCGGTAGCTTCGAGCAAGCACTGATCGCCTACTTCCACCGTGATCACGCCGAACTGATGGCGAAGATCAACGTGAAGGGTGACTTCAACGACGAAATCGACGCTGGCATCAAAGCCGGTATCGAGAAGTTCAAGGCCACCCAGACCTGGTAAGCCGCAGCGGGGGCCCTGGCCCCCGCTTGCTAACCTGATAGGTGATACATGGCAGGCGCAAAAGAGATTCGCAGTAAGATTGCGAGCATCAAAAGCACGCAAAAAATTACCAGCGCCATGGAGAAAGTGGCGGTCAGCAAGATGCGCAAGGCTCAACTGCGCATGGCTGCTAGCCGTCCTTACGCGGAGCGTATCCGCCAGGTGATCGGTCATCTGGCCAACGCCAACCCGGAATACCGCCACCCGTTCATGATCGAGCGCCCTGTAAAGCGTGCCGGTTATATCGTGGTGAGCAGTGACCGTGGTCTGTGCGGTGGCTTGAACACCAACCTGTTCAAGGCCCTGGTCAAGGACATGAACGAAAACCGCGAACAGGGCGTGGAAATCGACCTGTGCGTGATCGGCAGCAAGGGTGCGGCTTTCTTCCGCAACTTTGGCGGCAACGTCGTAGCCGCGATCAGCCACCTGGGCGAAGAGCCATCGATCAACGATTTGATCGGCTCCGTCAAGGTGATGCTGGACGCCTACCTGGACGGCCGTATCGATCGCCTCTCGGTGGTTTCGAACAAGTTCATCAACACCATGACCCAAAAGCCGACGGTCGAGCAATTGGTACCGTTGGTGGCAACCCCGGATCAGGATCTCAAGCATCACTGGGACTACCTGTACGAACCCGACGCAAAAGAGCTGCTGGACGGCTTGATGGTGCGTTACGTGGAGTCGCAGGTGTACCAGGCGGTGGTCGAGAACAACGCTGCTGAACAAGCGGCCCGGATGATCGCCATGAAGAACGCCACAGACAACGCCGGTGACCTGATCAGCGAACTCCAGCTGATCTACAACAAGGCGCGTCAGGCTGCGATCACCCAGGAGATCTCGGAAATCGTCGGCGGCGCTGCCGCGGTTTAACGGTTCAAATATTCAGAGGATCCAGCTATGAGTAGCGGACGTATCGTTCAAATCATCGGCGCCGTCATCGACGTGGAATTCCCACGTGACGTCGTGCCGAGTGTTTACAACGCGCTGAAAGTACAAGGCGCGGAAACCACCCTGGAAGTTCAGCAGCAGCTGGGCGACGGCGTGGTTCGTACCATTGCGATGGGCTCCACCGAAGGTCTGAAGCGCGGTCTGGATGTCGTCGACACCGGCGCTGCCATTTCCGTTCCGGTTGGTAAGGCCACTCTGGGCCGTATCATGGACGTTCTGGGCAACCCGATCGACGAAGCTGGCCCGATCGGCGAAGAAGAGCGTCGTGGCATCCACCAGAAAGCCCCTTCGTTCGCTGACCAGGCAGGCGGCAACGACCTGCTGGAAACCGGCATCAAGGTTATCGACCTGGTTTGCCCGTTCGCCAAGGGTGGTAAGGTTGGTCTGTTCGGTGGCGCCGGCGTCGGCAAGACCGTGAACATGATGGAACTGATCCGTAACATCGCCATCGAGCACAGCGGTTACTCCGTGTTCGCCGGTGTGGGTGAGCGTACTCGTGAGGGTAACGACTTCTACCACGAGATGAAGGACTCCAACGTTCTCGACAAGGTAGCGCTGGTCTACGGTCAGATGAACGAGCCACCAGGAAACCGTCTGCGCGTAGCGCTGACCGGCCTGACCATGGCCGAGAAGTTCCGTGACGAAGGTAACGACGTTCTGCTGTTCGTCGACAACATCTATCGTTACACCCTGGCCGGTACCGAAGTATCCGCACTGCTGGGCCGTATGCCTTCGGCAGTAGGTTACCAGCCGACCCTGGCCGAAGAGATGGGCGTTCTGCAAGAGCGTATTACTTCGACCAAAGAAGGTTCGATCACCTCGATCCAGGCCGTTTACGTTCCTGCGGACGACTTGACCGACCCATCGCCAGCCACCACCTTCGCCCACCTGGACGCCACCGTCGTTCTGTCCCGTGACATCGCCTCCCTGGGTATCTACCCAGCGGTCGACCCACTGGACTCGACTTCGCGCCAGCTGGACCCGAACGTGATCGGCAACGAGCACTACGAAACTGCCCGTCAGGTCCAGTATGTTCTGCAGCGCTACAAAGAGCTGAAGGACATCATCGCGATCCTGGGTATGGACGAACTGTCCGAAGCTGACAAGCAACTGGTAGCCCGCGCTCGTAAGATCCAGCGCTTCCTGTCGCAGCCGTTCTTCGTGGCCGAAGTCTTCACCGGTTCGCCAGGCAAGTACGTTTCCCTGAAAGACACCATCGCTGGCTTCAGCGGCATCCTCAAAGGTGACTACGACCACCTGCCAGAACAAGCGTTCTACATGGTCGGCAGCATCGACGAAGCGATCGAGAAAGCCAAGAAACTGTAATCCCGGCGCCCCGCAAGGGGCGCTAATCAGGTTGAGGCAAGCAGATGGCTATGACAGTCCATTGCGATATCGTCAGCGCGGAAGGAGAAATCTTCTCCGGCCTGGTCGAGATGGTAGTAGCGCACGGCAACCTGGGCGATCTGGGTATCGCTCCAGGCCACGCGCCGCTGATCACCAATCTCAAGCCTGGTCCGATCACGCTGACCAAGCAGGGTGGCGAACGCGAGGTGTTCTACATCTCCGGTGGCTTCCTGGAAGTGCAGCCGAACATGGTCAAGGTTCTCGCCGACACCGTGCAGCGTGCAGCCGACCTGGACGAAGCCTCCGCTCAGGATGCCGTCAAGGCTGCTGAGAAGGCCCTGCATGAGAAAGGCGCGGATTTCGACTACAGTGCCGCATCCGCACGTCTGGCCGAGGCCGCAGCCCAGCTGCGTACCGTCCAGCAGATCCGCAAGAAGTTCGGCGGTTGATACCGCAGGCTTCATGCAGATTGAGAAAAAGGGTAGCCATCGGCTACCCTTTTTCTTTTTTGAATCCCCATAACACGGTCATGCCACTGACCGCCCAGGATTGGTAGCCAGTCAATGTCTCTCGATATCGTTATTCTCGCCGCCGGCCAAGGCACCCGCATGCGTTCGGCGTTGCCCAAGGTACTGCACCCGGTCGCCGGCAACTCCATGCTGGGCCATGTTATCCACAGCGCTCGCCAGCTGCAGCCCAAGGGTATCCACGTGGTCATCGGCCATGGGGCGGAACAAGTACGCGAGCGCCTGGCTGCGGACGACCTGAACTTCGTCATGCAGGACAAACAATTGGGTACCGGCCATGCGGTGGCCCAGGCGCTGCCGGCGATTACCGCAGACACCGTGCTGGTGCTCTATGGTGATGTACCGCTGATCGAGGTAGAAACCCTGCAGCGCTTGCTGGCCAAGGCCAGCGACCGCCAGCTGGGCCTGCTGACTGTCAACCTCGAGGACCCGACGGGTTACGGCCGTATCGTTCGCGACGAACAGGGCCAGGTGGCGGCCATCGTCGAGCACAAGGATGCCAGCGAAGCGCAGAAGGCGATCAAGGAAGGCAACACCGGCATCCTCGCTCTGCCTGCGGCGCGCCTGGCCGACTGGATGGGCCGCCTGTCCAATAACAATGCCCAGGGCGAGTACTACCTCACCGACGTGATCGCCATGGCCGTGGCCGATGGACTGGTGGTCGCCACCGAACAGCCCCACGACCCGATGGAAGTGCAGGGCGCCAACGACCGTCGCCAGCTGTCCGAGCTGGAACGGCACTATCAGTTGCGCGAAGGCCGTCGCCTGATGGCCCAGGGTGTGACCTTGCGCGACCCCTCGCGCTTCGATGTGCGGGGTGAAGTGACCGTTGGTCGCGATGTGCTGATCGATATCAACGTGATCCTCGAGGGCAAGGTGGTGATCGAGGACGACGTCCAGATCGGCCCGAACTGCGTCATCAAGAACAGCACCCTGCGCAAGGGCGCGATCATCAAGGCTAACAGCCACCTTGAAGGTGCTGTGATGGGAGAGGGCAGCGATGCCGGCCCATTCGCCCGCCTGCGTCCGGGCAGCGTGCTGGAGGCCAAGGCCCATGTGGGTAACTTCGTCGAACTGAAGAACGCCCACCTAGGCGAGGGCGCCAAGGCTGGTCACCTGACTTATCTGGGCGACGCTGAGGTCGGCGCGCGCACCAACATCGGCGCAGGCACCATTACCTGCAACTACGATGGCGCCAACAAGTTCAAGACCGTGATGGGCGAGGACGTGTTCATCGGTTCGAACAATTCGCTGGTCGCACCTGTGGAAATTCACGCCGGCGCCACTACGGCTGCCGGTTCGACCATTACCCAGGCCGTTGAAGCTGGGCAGCTGGCGGTTGGTCGTGCACGCCAGCGCAACATCGACGGCTGGAAGCGGCCGGAGAAAATCAAGAAGGACTGATTTATCCACAATCAGTTATGCACAGGCCGGCTTATGTGAATAAGCCGGCTTTTGTTTTTTCGGATTCCCGTAGGAGCGGCCTCGCGCCGTGAAAGGGCTGCAGAGCAGCCCCTGGACCTAAAAGCGCAGATCGCTTGACGAATCCCTCATCTTAGGTTTTGATTGCAACCATTATCTTTCGAATCGAAACTTAAGCCCGAAATGTCGAAACGAAACACCCCCCAACGTCGGCACAACATCCTGGCCTTGCTCAACGAGCAGGGCGAGGTGAGCGTGGACGCCTTGGCCAAGCGTTTCGAAACCTCCGAGGTGACCATCCGCAAGGACCTGGCCGCGCTCGAAGCCAACGGCCTGCTGCTGCGCCGCTATGGCGGCGCGATTCCCGTCCCCCAGGAGATGCTGGTGGAAACCGTGCAGCCGGTGTCCAGCCACAAACAGGCGATCGCCAAGGCGGCGGTAGGGCGTATCCGCGAACACGCGCGCATCATCATCGACAGCGGCAGCACCACGGCTGCCATGATTCCCCAACTGGGCCGCCAGCCTGGCCTGGTGGTGATGACCAACTCCCTGAACGTGGCCCGCGCCATCAGCGAACTCGAGCATGAACCGGTGCTGCTGATGACCGGCGGCACATGGGACCCCCATTCTGAATCCTTCCAGGGCCAGGTCGCCGAGCAAGTACTACGCTCTTACGACTTCGATCAGCTATTCATCGGTGCCGATGGCATCGACCTGGCTCGTGGTACCACCACCTTCAACGAGTTGCTCGGCCTGAGCCGGGTGATGGCAGAGGTGGCGCGGGAAGTGATCGTCATGGTCGAGTCGGACAAGGTAGGGCGCAAGATCCCGAACCTCGAGCTGCCTTGGGGCAGCGTCAACACCCTCATTACAGATGATCGCCTGCCGATGGAGGCACGCGAACAGATTCAAGCCCGCGGCATCAACCTGATCTGCGCCGCGATCAGCCAGGAGCAATAATCATGTGTGGAATCGTCGGGGCCGTAGCCGAGCGTAATATCACCGCCATCCTCATCGAAGGCCTCAAGCGCCTGGAATACCGTGGGTATGACAGCGCTGGCCTGGCGGTCTTCACCCAGGCCGGCGAGCTCGAACGCCGTCGTCGCATTGGCAAGGTCAGCGAACTGGAGACCGCCGTGGCAGCCGAGCCACTGGCCGGCCAGCTGGGCATCGCCCACACCCGTTGGGCCACTCACGGTGCGCCAAGCGAAACCAACGCCCACCCGCACTTCTCCAGCGATGATGTGGCGGTGGTGCACAACGGCATCATCGAGAACCACGAAGCCCTGCGTGAAGAGCTCAAGGACCTGGGCTATGTCTTCGCGTCGCAAACCGACACCGAAGTCATCGTCCACCTGATCCACCACACCCTCAAGACCGTCCCTGACCTCACCGACGCCCTCAAGGCCGCCGTCAAGCGCCTGCACGGCGCCTACGGTCTGGCGCTGATCAGCAAGCAGCAGCCGGACCGCCTGGTCGCCGCGCGCAGCGGCAGCCCGCTGGTGATTGGCCTGGGCCTGGGCGAGAACTTCCTGGCATCCGACCAACTGGCCCTGCGCCAGGTCACTGACCGCTTCATGTACCTCGAAGAAGGCGACATCGCCGAAATCCGCCGTGACCAGGTGAGCATCTGGGACCAGGCCGGGCACAAGGTTCAGCGCGAGACCGTTCAGTACCACGAAGGCGCCGAAGCAGCCGACAAGGGTGCCTATCGCCACTTCATGCTCAAGGAGATCCACGAGCAGCCGAACGTAGTCCAGCGCACCCTGGAAGGCCGCCTGGGCAAGGATCACGTCATGGTCCAGGCCTTCGGCCCACAGGCTGCCGAGCTGTTCGCCAAGGTGCGTAACGTGCAGATCGTCGCCTGCGGCACCAGCTATCACGCCGGCATGGTCGCCCGTTACTGGCTGGAAGAACTGGCCGGCATTCCTTGCCAGGTGGAGGTGGCCAGCGAATTCCGCTACCGCAAGGTGGTGGTGCAGCCGGACACCCTGTTCGTCTCCATCTCCCAGTCCGGCGAAACCGCCGACACCCTGGCGGCGCTGCGCAACGCCAAGGAGCTGGGTTTCCTGGGCAGCCTTGCCATCTGCAACGTGGGTATCAGTTCGCTGGTGCGCGAATCCGACCTGACCTTGCTGACCCTGGCCGGCCCGGAAATCGGCGTGGCCTCGACCAAGGCCTTCACCACCCAGCTGGTTTCGCTGATGTTGCTGACCCTGGCCCTGGGCCAGGTGCGCGGTACCCTGCAAGCCGGGGTCGAGGCCGAGCTGGTGGAAGAACTGCGCCGCCTGCCGACCCGCCTGGGCGAAGCCCTGGCGATGGACGGCATCGTCGAGAAGACCGCCGAACTGTTCGCCGACAAGCACCACACCCTGTTCCTCGGCCGTGGCGCCCAGTACCCGGTGGCCATGGAAGGTGCGCTCAAGCTCAAGGAGATCTCCTACATCCACGCCGAATCCTACCCAGCCGGCGAACTCAAGCACGGCCCGCTGGCCCTGGTGGACAGCGATATGCCGGTGGTCACCGTGGCGCCGAACAACGAACTGCTGGAGAAGCTCAAGTCCAACCTGCAGGAAGTGCGTGCCCGTGGTGGTGAGCTGGTGGTGTTCGCCGACGAACAGGCCGGTATGACCAACGGCGAAGGTACCCATGTGATCAAGGTGCCGCATATCATTGATGCGCTGGCGCCGATCCTGTACACCATCCCGTTGCAGCTGCTGTCGTACTACGTGGCGGTGCTCAAGGGGACTGACGTCGACCAACCGCGTAACCTGGCGAAATCGGTGACGGTGGAATAAGGCGCTGCTTCGCAGCCCATTGTGCTGTTTTTGAATAATAAAGGTTGTCACAAAACAATAAAGGTTGTCACAACGTAATAAAGGTTGTCACAAGGCAGGCTCTGACCGCACATCGGGCCGGAGCCAGGCCTTGGAGATTCGGGTGACAATCCTCTACCCAACGCTGTGACTGTTGTCCTGGCTTAGCCCGCTCTCTGGGGTGTCCCCTGTGCACGACACCTGTCCTCGTCCCGGTCGAGCGGGTCGCCCAATTTTGAGCGACTCGAACAATGGCATCCATGCCCATAGCTCCGGTCAAGGCTGCACATCGCAAGCTGATGACCCAGGCAAAAATAGATAAGAAAATTCAATCGGGTCGTGGGTGTGGAGTCAGAGATTCCTATAAGCCATGGATCAAAGTGTGGGAGATCAAATCAAAGGGTGTCTCTCATATGATCGCGGGAGTTAAAATTCACCGCACACACCACCTGCTGTCCAATGCAGAGCGAGATTACTTAACTGTACTTGAGCACGATGCCTCGATCATCGATATCCGAGAGCAGTATCCTCTGCTGACACAGGCTGAGACCCAAGCAATTGCCTCAAGTATTAACTGTCGCCACCCTGTATATCCTGGCACGCAAATACCTGTCGTTATGACGACGGACTTTCTCGTTACCTTCTTAGATTCCTCTGGCGAAACAAGGCTAGCTGCTCGATCAGTGAAATACCGAAAAGAGTTTGAGCAAGCTGATCTTCAGGCGCGTAATCGAATAGCAGAAAAGCTAGCCATCGAAGAAAAATACTGGGCAATGAGGGGGGTGGACTGGAAGCTGGTCCTGCATGAAAACCTCTCAAAGATAAAATTAGCGAACCTCAAGATTCTCAGGACATACGCCAGTATTCATCCCTCGTTACCGACGGAGAAGAACATCGGCAATTTGCTTGGATACATTGAGGAGGCAAAGACGGATCAAATACCGTTAAAAATTCTTTTGGATAAAGCGTCTCGTGACCTTTACATTGAATATATGGGGGTAAAGCGCCTCTTCCATCACCTGCTATGGAACGGTCGTTTAGAGTCAGATCTTACCTCGAAAATAATAAGCATGTCGCAGCCGTTGCACGTATGGCCGAATCAAAGGTCAGCGGCTTTGTCTCTGCCAAACGAGGTTTCCCATCATGCTTGATCTTAAAATCAACAGCATTGTCACTCCTGGCGAAGAACCTAGCCTACTAAAAAAAGCGGTTCGGATTTTAGGCATAGATGATGCTTCTGTAATTGTGATTGAGCTGAGTACGAATCCCAGCAAGCCGTGGCAGATCGAGCGGTCCGTTTTGATTGACGATATTGACGCAGGGCGCGCAATCTTAAGTCGAGAAATGGTGCCCTTACATCTGCTCAGAAGTGATGATGAAATTAGTGAAAATGAAAAATCGAGCCGAAATCGTAACTGGAGCCTTATAAGAGGGTTAGTAGAAGATCGCTCCGCCTTGGAAATTCTTGGACCGGGTTTTGGAAAGCTGGTTGCTAGGCATGCCCTAGAGGCAGGAGTAGAGCGTAAACAGATATACCGGCTTCTATACCGCTACTGGAGCATGGGGCAGACACCTAACGCGTTTCTATGGAACACTAGTGCTTGCGGTGGTCGGGGAAAGAAAAAGGATCGATCCTCAGGCATTATCCCCGGTAGGCCGCGTAAGTATCGTGGTGTCGTTGTCAATGATGGTGGTGCTATCACGCTCGAACCGCGCCATCTCTCTCATATCCGTTTGGCTTACGGGCGGGTTGCTAGCGGCAAATGCGGCACCCTGAAAGATGCACATAAGTGGATGTTAAACAAATTTTATAGAGAGACTCTGCCAGACGGCTCGAAAGGGAATATTGTACGCGGCAGTTACCCGACTACTACCCAGCTCAGATATCACGGTAAGCTTTTTTTCGATGATCTTTATAAACTTAAGGTGCGTGGCGGTTCTGTTCGATACAACAAAGATCATCGTGCTATCGTTGGCGCAGCTTCCCAAGGCCTGATGGGTGCGACCCATCGATATGAGATAGATTCCACCATCGCTGATGTATATTTAGTGCATCGCGTTAACAGGCTATGGCTCATAGGACGCCCCATACTTTATGTGGTCGTCGATACCTTTACTAGAATGATTGTAGGGATTCACGTGGGCCTTGAGGGTCCCAGTTGGAATGGGGCTCGACACGCGATATACAATGCTTGCACCCCAAAGGTCGATTTTTGCAAGCGATACAATGTTGAAATAGATGAGGCTGACTGGCCGTGCTCGCACTTGCCAGTCGAAATTGTTGCTGACCGGGCCGAACTTCTAAGTGAGGCTGGGGCAACGCTGTCGCAAAGCTTGGGACTAGCGGTGCAAATTTTGCCCCCCTTTAGGCCTGATTGGAAAGGGATCATCGAAAGCCGCTTCCGTCTGATCAATGAACACCTGGACTTGAAATTTGTTCCAGGCGGAGTAGATGCTCGTAAAATGGAGCGTGGTGATAGGGACTACCAACTCGATGCGATTTTGGATATCGACGAGTTCACAGAAATGGTTATTGTAGGGGTCTTGGCGCACAATAAGAGCCTACGCATACCACACCTATTAAGTCGCGAGATGATTGCCGACGGTATAGAAGCGACGCCTATAGCAGTTTGGAATTGGTCTAAAGCTAATAGTCCTATCAATTCTAAAGTGGTTTCTCCGGCTGAGTTGAAAATTGCTTTACTGCCCTCTCAAGAGTGTCGTATCAGTCGAGGCGGTATTGTTTTCCAAGGCGTCCAATATACATGTCAAACAGCCTTGCGTGAGGAGTGGTTGGAGCGCTCACACAATCTGCGGACGAAGTATGTTCGAGTATTCTACGATCCTAACTCTATTGAAAATTGTTGGATCAAGTCCGAAGCAGGTTTTGAGGCTTTAACTATTGTACCGCAGCAACGGCAGAAATATGGTGGACTCCGTATGGAGGAGGTTCTTGATATGGTCCATGTCTTGAACCAAGTATCGCCGGATGCCCGTTATGACAGTGACAATACTGCGGCGCTGGTAAGGGGGCGGCAAGAGGAAATCCTTGACCGGGCCAAAGCCAAACGTGCCGCACAGGGTGACCCGAAATCGAATGCAGATTTCAAGCGGGACAAACGTGCCAAGCGTGCGACCGAAGCTCAGACCGAGCGCGATTCCCATACCGCTGATCTGAATCAGCTACGCGTTGTGGATCACACGCCCCTTGCGGGAGAAAATTCTAGGCCAGTCACCGGCAGGCCCAGTTCCACAAGAAGCGCGGCGTTTCTGAAACTGGTAGTCAGCGAGGGTAGCGAGACAGAGACATGAACGATTTGACCTTCTCCCCCGCAGAATATATTCCTACAGGCATGCCTCAATATGATGGCAACCCGCTGATTGAATGCTTGCCTAGAATTCTCTCGGATGTTGATGTGGTGAGGCGTGTTGGGAACCTTCCGCCGAAGCCCGACGAGGCCGAACGAGCGTTGCCACCGAAGCTTCGCGGCCATGGGATCAACCGGCTCAAAGATGTTGTGGTTCCATTCGAAATCCACTTGCGCCTCGAAGACCTATTCAGCCAGCTGATCCGCTACGGCTATTCGGGCCGCAATCCGCTGTTGGCCTCATCTGTTAGGCATCGATTGCCTTCCTCAGCAGATGCCAAGCGCCATGGATTCATGTCCACCGCTGAGACGATGACCCTGATTGGCTTGAGTGGTATGGGCAAGACCACAGCGCTTAATTCCATAGCAAGGCTTTATCCGCAGGTGATCAGTCACAGCAGATATAAAGACGCGATTCTCATCGAAACCCAGGTTGTGTGGCTAAAGATTGAGTGCCCTCACGATGGCTCGTTGCGCGGTTTTTGCGCAGCATTCTTCTCTGCACTGGACGCTGCGTTAGGTGTCGAAAAATACTCTCGCAGGGGCGGTGCCGCCAACAGCATCAGCGTAATGCTCCAGCACATCAGTCAGCTGTGCAAAACCTTTTTTATCGGTGCTTTGATAATTGATGAAATGCAGCATCTTTGCTCGTCGCGAGGGGGGCAGGATCGGGAAAAGTTACTGAATTTCTTCGTAACTTTATCCAATGATGCGGGCGTTCCGCTTGTCTATGTAGGGACCAACGCAATGCTTCCGCTTTTTTCTGGTGTGTTGCGTAATGCCCGAAGAGCGGCGGGGATGGGACCAATCGCCTTTGACCGTTTCAGCGAAGACGATCCGTTTTGGCATCACTTGGTGTCCCAACTCTGGGCCTATGACTGGACGGAATCTTGCGCTCCCCTGACGAGTGACCTCCTGTCCAAGATCTATGATCTCACCCAGGGCAATACAGATTTCCTAGCGAAACTGCTTATGCTTGCGCAGCGTCATGTTATTTGGGAAGGAATCGACGCCATTACGCCAGCCGTGCTTCAGCAGGTGTATGACAATCAAATGAGGCTTTTGCACAAGCCCATCGAGGCCCTTCGAAGCGGTGATCCTCTTCAGATTGCTGATTTCGAGGACATGATGCCTACAAAAGACCAAATCGCTCAGATGATGAGCTACGACTTGGCTCGCCGGGCGGACCGGGCTCATCTTTCGCTACTTACACAGACCGCAATAGCACCTTCACCTCTAGCAAAGGAAAAATCGGTGCCGAAGGCTCCGAGTCGTACGGTCGTACCGGTTGCTGACGGCGCGTTAACTAACGTGCATTTTTCGAAGGACGAAGACCTTCAGGCTCAGCTCGAACAGCGCGGCTGGGTGGATAGGGATTCTTCCTGGTAATTTGACGCAGGGGAGCTCAGGGCAGTGGCTAACCTTCTGTTCTTCCCCCAGCCGTTTCCGGATGAGTCGCTCTATAGCCTGGCCGTGCGCTATCACAAGCTAGCAGCGAATCAGGGATACCGAGCGACCAGCCAAGAGCTGTTCGGTAGCTACTCGCGTACCTGCGGTTCCATCCTGCCGTGCTGCTTAGAGGCTCTGTCTGAACGTCTCAGAGGCGCCTTCTCTGTAGGAGAGCTGATCGAGCGCTTCACGCTTTTACCGCTTTTTCTGCCTTTTTTGGACGACGAGAAGGGCCGCGATGCTGCCGTTCTAATGGGAGGTAATCGAGGTACAGGCCTCAAGATGGCCTTGGGCATTACAGCATCGCGTTTCCTCCAACACGCCTCGTTTAGGTATTGCGAGAGCTGCGTCAGAGAGGACATTCTGGAGTGCGGCTCAGCTTATTGGCATCGTATTCACCAAGCATCGGGCACTTGCATTTGTCCACGCCACAGCGAAGTACTACAGGCGATTAGATTCCCCGGATGGTCAGATTGGCGTTGTATGTTGCTTCCGGGGGAATCTGCTGGAACGCCGGTTATGGACTGTGGTGACCACAGCGGGGCCGTTGCCATTGCCCACATGCAGCTGTGGGGGCTAGACCATCCCAATGAGATGAAAACGATTCTGGCTGGAAATTTGCTCAGGAACCGTTTGGACGAGATGGGTTTTATCAGGTCTGGACGAATTAGAGAGCAGATGCTGAGAGATTTTTTAACCAGGCGACTTCGGTGCAGTCCTAGCGCCGCCGAATTCGAAGAAATGGTTCGATCCGCTGAGTGGGTCTTTCAGATATTGCGGCGACAAGGTCGAACCGTGCAGCCTTTCAAGTTCTATTTTCTCTGCTGGCTCCTTGATCTAGAGCTGGAGCACCTGAAGACCTACCGTCTAGAGGACGTTAATCGCGCTGGTATTGTGGTCCGGCCTGATGAACCGAATAACCTCATCCCTGACGATGACCTTCACGCCCGGCGAATAGCGTTTGCGAAGAGTACGAATCTCAAATGTCATGACAAGCCGGGCTATCAGTGGTTGTACCGCCACGACAGGGAATGGTTGGCCCGTTATGTTGCTGGGAACCCCTACCACAGAGACCGAAGAATTTTGATCGATTGGCAATCCAGGGACTCGGCCCTTGCGTTGGAGCTCGCTAAAGCGAAGACGATGATTCTTTCTGTAGACGGAAAGCCTCAGCAGGTCACCCGCGCTGCTCTATGTAGGCGTGTCCTAAACGCTCATGCTTTCCTCAAGATGCCGGACCACTTTCCGATGAGCACTAGGTTGATGGCGGGTTTACTTGAGTCTACTCATGACCATCAGCTACGTAAAATCCGGTGGGCAATTCGAGAATACTCGCTGACTGAAAACTGTGCGATGAGTGTTTTATACCGTTATGCAGGAATAAGAATATCTCGCGTATCCGAAGATGAAGTCTTTACGCAGATACGTGACGATATGGATTAGTTTTCATGGCTTCGTGCAAAAGTTTATTGAATATGACTGTTTTCTTCTCCCGCAGCACGTCTTGCTCATCCTTATTATTTAGCAAGTTGAAATAATTTTCAGCGGTGTGGCATCCAAGAAACACATAGATAGGATATTTGTCGCTGGTAGAGATACTGACATGGGTGAGTCTCGAAGTTATGCCCATTTCTTCGTTGATCAGTTTGGAAATATTCAGCTGGGTTTTTTCGAATGCGCTAGTTCGATTTATCATGAGGCTTGCATATGCGACAAAGTCTGCCATTCCATCCTTGATCATAGGGCCGCTATAGTCCAAAAGGTCTGCGACAAATTTGGCATACATATGACGGTTTGATCCGAATTCTCGCTTTTGACGTTTTGACCATGTGTTAAGCTTGCTGCACTTGGCTAGGTGATTAATCTCGTGCTTTTTCATTGGTATTGAGCAGGTCGGACATGTCTCGATTAGAGCGCAGGCATGAGTACTGCACACCTGTACGGAACCCAATACGTGCCTGCGATGAATATAGGGGCTTCCGCAATTATCCAAGTCTTCGCGAACACAATCTGGACAAACCTTTTCCCAAGTTTTCGGTGTGACGATTGCGGTCGCTCGATGACGCCCGAGGGCAGCTATCATAGGATACAAAGTGTGATCGCTTAAGGCTAGGTCCGAAATCTTGTGCTCGTCTAGCAGCTTTGGGTAATAGAATTCTTGATGCGGCCGCCACTCTGTTTGCAACTTCCCCAAAGTCTTATTAATTCCGAACCCAATACGAGGTTTCGCTTTTATATAGAAATCTTCAGTTTTCAACGATTTAATGCCTAGGAGCTCATTGCCGCGCTTAAGCGCAGATGCGATATATTCTCCAGGTAATGGTGTGAAAATTTTCATGCAATGATGTTCTGGAAGACGAGTGGTATGGCATTTTAGTTAGAAGACACCGGTACTGCATACACATTAGTGATCGTTTTGGGCTAAGGTGTGAAGGTTAAAGGGCGTCGGGCGTGCTTGGGAATCAAATTCGATCTAGTCTGACAGCCAACGCACAAGAGGAGGTCGATGCAATGAATCCTACAAGCACGCCCCCACCTGTTGAATCGCAGGCTTTTGCACCAACGTTCCACTTGGTTCATACCGACCTTGATGAGTTGAGCCAGCTGGAGCTCCTGCGTCTTGTCCAAACAGGATTTTTTTTCAGCGACGTGAAATGCATGGTCGAGTCCTCAAGCCTATTCAAGGCTCGTAACCTCGTCAGGCGAATCACAGGAATATCGACCAGAAGCGTTCACCGTCTGAGCCATTCCGTTCAGGCCCATCGCCTGGATGCCCAGCAGAGCGCGGTGGCGTTTCAATATGCGAAAGGACTGGAGCTTGCGTCGAAGGTATTTGGCTCTCAGATGCTCGCGGAGCAGTGGCTTTGTCGGCCGTGCGGCCGTTTGATGGGGTTTGTACCCTTCGAGATGCTCGACACGTCGCTCGGATTCAGCGTGGTAGCGGACTATCTTGAGCGTCTTCGCCTGGGTGTCTATCAGTAGTGTGCCTGAGGGGAATTGGTATGCCGTGTAGACGCAACGCTACCTCCATCTGCAAGCCGGACTTACAACCTTGTAATCCCCGTATCACTCAATTGACAGCGACAAAATCCTAATCTTCAGTCACGTCTATTGGAGTGATTGAAATGAAAGTCATCAAAAGCATCGCGGCCATCCTGGCCATAGTGGCCTCCTCAACCGCGCTCGCCGAAGGAGGATCCGACCGTCTATACGGGAAGATGATTCAGGCCAATGAGCAAGCTATGCGAGCTTATGCGGCCGTCAATGATATGAAGCCACCGGAGGTGATCCATTATCGCTACGGGATGCGGCTCGACGTGGCGAGAGTAATCAGCATGACATCGACCAAGGCGAGCTGTGACGTGATGCCAGCACAGATGAACTACGAGGATTCCAATGGAGACCTGAAAATCCTTGAGTACCGGACCGCTGGTATCGGTTGCCGGGGCCAGAACTGAGCACTGATCGAGCGGGCAGGACTTACGCTGATAAAAAGCCGGGTTGAAGCGTCAATTCCGGCGATTGATCGCCTGGTTACCGGCTTTCATGACTGGTGGAGTACGATGAGAATTGGTAGCTCAGGCAGGACAGCCCAATGACTCAATCAGCGCGCACCACGGTCAAGTGCCTTGATCCCGGCGACGGCTCCGGCGATGTGATTGTGGAACTACCCGACGACATTCTGAGCGAGCTCGGGGTCACGACGGGCGACAGACTCTCCATCGAGCTTATCAACGGCGATATCGTACTCAAGCCAGTCCGCGAGCGCCGTGAATCTGATTAGCTACGCTTTGCAGGCCCTCTGTGTCGTCGTGTTGAGCTGATGAAACTTTCTAGCGGGGATTTATGGGACGGCAGTCAGCCTACTGCCGTCCTTCTGGTCGGTGGGTTATTTGGCTGGATAGTTGGCGACTACTTGGTCCTCGCCGCTTTTGGTCAAACCAATAACCTGGTAGGCATGGCTTACACCATCAACCTCCATGCCTGGGGATCCAGCTGGCATTCCTGGCACGGCGATCCCTACCAGATCGTTCCGCTCCTTGAGTTCTCGAATCTGCTCAGCTGGCACGTGACCTTCAACAAACTTTCCGTCAATCACGGCTGTGTGGCAGGAGGCTAACCGTGGCGCTACGCCCAGCTTCTGTTTCACTGCGCTCATGTCCGTCTCAACATGGTCGGTCACTTTGAAACCATTGGCTTCCAGGTGCGCGATCCACTTCTTGCAGCAACCGCAGTTCGCATCTCGGTGAACGTCGATGGACAATGACTCTGCGGCGTAGGCCGCCGAGGCCACCAGCAGCCCAGCGATTGCGGCTAGCCGAACGAGTATCCGGTTAGTTGGCATGAGTGTGCTCCTTACCGTCTTTGTGAACATGCGTCTTTGTCGACGATTTCGGGTGGGCGTCCGAATGGGCTTCGGCCGCATTGTGGTCACCGTGATGATCTGCCGCTTGGGCGGCGCCTGCGGGTGCAGCTCCATGGTCGTGAGCTGTCTGAGCATGGTCGTCATCTGCCGCTTCGTCGTGATCGCCACGCTCGGCATGACCGCTCCCGCCGTGCTGGCCCTCATGATTATGCATATCGCTTTCACCGCCGCCGTGCTGATGGCCGCCGCTCGTGGCCACCAACGCCTTGTACTGCTCAGAATTCATTTGGGGCAGTTGGTCAAGGAACGCGACTATTCCCCAGATGTACTCATCACCCATGCTCTTGCCCCAGGCGGGCATGCCGGTGGCTTTGATGCCGTGCTTGATCGTCCAGAATGCGGCAGCCGGATCGTCTCCGACACCCACCTTGGTGAGGTCAGGTGGCGACGGGTATAGCGCTTGGCTGAGTTCTGTCTTTCCAACGCCAGGGGCGAGGTGGCACCCAATGCACATGGCGTTGTAGTTGCCTGCGCCTGCCTTGATCAACGCAGCGTTCTTCAGGTCAGGCACTTCAATGTCTCGCGCTCGAACCTCAATCGACCGGTCGCGAGCCATGGCGAGAAACGAATGGACAGCCGGGAAGTGAGGATCATCGGCGCCGACATTCACCAAGCCGAAATACGCGGTGCCCAATACCGCAGCACTTCCGACAGCACCGGCCACAAGCAGCGTTGTAATTGTTCTTTTCATGTTGGAATTCTCAGAACCACATCCTGATACCGGCAACGAAGCGTGCCTCATCAACATCTCCACCCTCGTCTCGGATGAAGTCAGCGGTGTTGCCGTAGGAGCGGCTCCAGGTAACGCCTATGTACGGGGCAAACTGGCGGACGATTTCATACCGTAGACGCAGCCCGACTTCGGTATTGGCCAGACCCGATCCAACACCGCGCTCAGGATCGTTCTTGCCATAGAAGTTCGCCTCAGCCGTGGGCTGCAAAATCAAGCGATTGGTCAGCAGGATGTCGTATTCGCCTTCAAGACGCGCAGCAGTCTGGCCGTTTTCGCCGATGAACGCCGTAGCTTCGGCCTCGAAGTCATACAAGGCCATGCCCTGAATACCAAAGGCTGCCCAGGTCTGCGGTGATTCCGGTTTGAAATCCTGACGGACCCCGGCGACCACGTCCCACCAAGGACTGACCGAGCGCCCGTATAGCAGTTGCAGCTCAGCATCTTCGGTTACCCCGTTGGTGCGCTCGCCTTCCGACCGAACCCAGAGTCGATTGATGTCGCTACCTACCCAGCCAGATGCATCCCAAGCCAGGGTGCTGCCCTCATCGGCGTCCTGGTATTCGAGCTGGTCCAACAGAAAGAAGCTGTTGATTCCGCTGTCGTGCACCTGGTGGCCACCCAAAGGCGGAAAGGCTGCCTCGCGGTCGGCATCAGTGAGCACTGGAATCGGCGTGCGGCTCGTTGTGGTCGGAGAAGTCGCTGAACCAGGATTCATCTGGGAATGGTCCATGCCCTTCATCGAACCGTGATCCATGCCCTTCATGTTTCCATGGCCCATTTTGCTGTGGTCCATCTTGCTATGGTCCACCGGGCTGGATTTGCTCTGGCTTTGAGCATGCCCCATCTGGCTGTGATCAACAGGGGCAGGCTGTTTCTGCTGTTTGCTCATCCCCATCTTGCTGTGATCCATCGCCGGCATCGATTCGGACGGAGCAGCATCCATTTGCATGGAACCGTGCCCCATTTTCGAATGATCCATGCCCGAGTGATCCATTTCTTCAGCGGCGAAGCTGGGCGTTACGCCCAGCATGCCGATTGAAACAGTCAGGGCCAGCAGCGAAGGCCGCCCAAGGCTATTGACCATCTTTCCCTGCCTTAGCTTTGTCGCTGCCATGCGATTCCATCATTTTGTCGTGGTCCATGCCTTCCATCGAGCCATGGTCCATCCCCTTCATCGAGCCATGGTCCATCCCCTTCATCGAGCCGTGGTCCATACCTTCCATGGACCCATGGTCCATGCCTTCATGGTTCATGCCCTGGCCCTGCTTGTCCTGCGAACCTTTGGCTTTACCGGCCTCGGTGGATTTCTGGGAATGCTGATCGTGGTTGTCGCTAGACCACGACGACGGGGCATAAACAGCCAACATGCCGACCATCGCAGCAGAGAGGAAAAAGGCGCTTCGTTTCATTGGTTTGCTCATCTCAAATCTCCAGTTCATTCGTCCACACGGACTTCTCGGAACATGCCCATTTCCATGTGGAACAGTAGGTGACAGTGATAGGCCCAACGTCCCAAGGCATCTGCGGTGACGCGATAGCTTCGTTTTGAGCCAGGTGGCATGTCGATGGTGTGCTTGCGAACCATGAAGTTGCCGTTCTCGTCCTCCAGATCACTCCACATACCGTGGAGATGGATGGGGTGAGTCATCATGGTGTCGTTGACCAAGGTGATGCGAAGACGCTCGCCATATTTCAACCGCAGCGGTTCAGCGTCGGAGAATTTGATACCGTCGAACGACCATGCGAACTTCTCCATTTGGCCGGTAAGGTGCAGTTCGATTGTGCGTCCAGGCTCTCGACCATCGGGATCGATGAAGGTGCTCCGCAAATCGGCGTAGGTCAGCACTCGGCGCCCGTTGTTGCGCAGGCCAATTCCCGGATCGTTCAGCTTCGGGGTCGGCGACATGGTCTGCATATCGACCAACGGGTTGTTGGTCTCGGAAGTCGGATGGCTCTGCATTGCACCGCTCATGCCGGCCATGCCCTCATGACCCATCCCAGCCATCTTGCTGTGATCCATGCCGGCCATGTTGCCGTGGTCCATTCCAGCCATCTTGCTGTGGTCCATGCCGGCCGTGCTGCCATGGTCCATTCCAGCCATCTTGCTGTGGTCCATGCCGGCCATGTTGCCATGGTCCATTCCAGCCATCTTGCTGTGGTCCATGCCGGCCATGTTGCCGTGATCCATTCCAGCCATCTTGCTGTGGTCCATGCCGGCCATGCTGCCATGGTCCATCCCAGCCATCTTGCTGTGATCCATGCCGGCCATGTTCCCTTGGTCCATGCCAGCCATGCCGCCGTGATCCATTCCGCCCATGCTGCCGTGGTCCATGCCCATATCGCTCATGGCGATGATCGGGCGTGGATCTACCTCCGGTACGGGCGCTTGCAAGTCTTCACGAACTGCCAGGGTGCCTCGGGAGTACCCGGTACGGTCCATGGATTGCGCGAAGATCGTATAGGCCTGCTCGTTTTCAGGTTCGACGATGACATCGTAGGTTTCGGCAACGGCGATCCGGAACTCATCGACCGATACGGGTTTGACGTACTGGCCGTCAGCAGCCACAACCGTCATCTTGAGCCCAGGAATCCGGACATCGAAATAGGTCATGGCCGAGCCGTTGATAAAGCGCAGGCGGATCTTCTCGCCGGGCTTGAAGAGTCCCGTCCAGTTGCCGTTCGGAGCCTGGCCGTTCATGAGGTAGGTGTAGGTATACCCGCTCACGTCAGCGAGGTCGGTGGGGCTCATCTTCATTTCAGCCCACATCTTCCGATCCGCTACAGCGGCCGACCAGCCTTTCTCGCTCACATCGTCAACGAAGTCGCTTACAGTGCGCTTGTGGAAGTTGTAGTAGTCAGATTGCTTCTTGAGTTTGGAGAGCACCCGCGCCGGGTCTTCATCCGTCCAATCGCTGAGCATGACGACGTAATCACGGTCGTACACAAACGGCTCCGGATCCTTGGCATCGATCACCAACGCCCCATAGACCCCGGACTGTTCCTGGAGGCCTGAGTGGCTGTGATACCAGTAAGTGCCGTTCTGGTGGACCTTGAACTTGTATTCGTACATGCCATCGGGAGCGATGCCGTGGAAGCTCAAGCCCGGCACACCGTCCATGTTGGCGGGCAGGATGATGCCGTGCCAGTGAATGGAGGTGTCCTGTTTCAGCCGGTTGCGTACGCGCAGCGTCACGGTGTCGCCTTCGCGCCATCGCAGGATCGGCCCTGGCACGGAGCCGTTGATGGCCATGGCCGTACGAGCTGCACCCGTGATGTTGACGGGCAGTTCGCCGATATACAGATCGAAGTCCGTGCCGCTGAGCACGTTCGGTTGGCCAGGGCTGGTCACGGCCCAGACCGGCGCGCGCCACATGCCGAGCCCACCCAGAAGTCCGGTAGCGGCCAGGCCTTTGACGAAAGATCGTCTCGTGGTTTTGCTTTGCATGCCGTTGCGTCCAGTCAGGTAGATCGCTGATATCCAGGCTGCTAGATGGTGCAGCCCTTGGGTTCATTGGAGCTCTCACCAGTCTCGTAGACTTTCGCCACTACGCGAGGCTGATGAGAGGCCGTACTCTGAAACAGCCATAGTTCAGATTCCGGGATGATTACTTTTCTGTAAGCTAGGATCAGCAGCTTTCGTGGCCCGCGTGCTTGCTGGACTGGGCGGCGAATGGCGCCTGCTCTTTCTTCCCCTGCGCAACCTGGGAGGCCTGCATGGAGCTTTGGAGAGCCGCTTCCATCCGTGCAAAGGTCCGGTCCGCGCCGCCCTCTGCCAGGGCAATGCCTGCCATGCCGAAGGTAACGACCATCACAATTGCTTTGACCATGTTCATCTGGAGATCCTCAGTGGGTTCTGCGCCTCATGGCGTCAGGTACAGGGTCAAGTTAGCCTCGCGGTGCTGTCAGAAAACTGATCTCGACATTACTTTTCCGTCAGCTTCTGGTTGGGCTTCTTTTTTCCCGCAAACTGGAAATGCACCCCGCGTGGATGAGAGCAGATGAAATTACTCGTGGCCGAAGATGAGCCGAAAACCGGTGTCTACCTCCAGCAAGGTCTAACAGAAGCTGGCTTCACCGTTGACCGGGTGATGACAGGCACTGACGCCCTGCAACAGGCACAGAGCGAAGCGTATGACTTGCTGATCCTCGACGTGATGATGCCGGGGCTCGATGGCTGGGATGTCCTGCGCAAGATCCGTGCGGCGGGTCAGGATGTGCCGGTCCTTTTCTTGACGGCCCGAGACGGCGTAGACGACCGCGTGAAAGGTTTGGAACTGGGCGCTGATGATTACCTGGTGAAGCCCTTTGCGTTCTCGGAGCTGCTGGCTCGAGTTCGTACGTTGCTGCGCAGAGGCAACGGTGGTTCTGCTCAAACCACTATGAAGATGGCAGACCTTGAGGTGGACCTGCTCAAGCGTCGAGCTACGCGAAACGGCAAGCGGATCGACCTTACTGCCAAGGAGTTTTCCCTGTTGGAGCTGCTCATGCGCCGACGCGGCGAGGTGCTTCCCAAATCGCTGATCGCTTCTCAGGTGTGGGACATGAATTTCGACAGTGACACCAACGTGATCGAGGTCGCGATTCGCCGACTGCGGGCCAAGATTGATGACGACTTCGCGCCAAAGCTAATCCATACCGCCCGAGGCATGGGCTACATGATGGATGTGCCCGAGTGATGCGCCCGCAATCATCGCTCGTCAAGCGGCTGACCCTGATGTTCATGTTCGCGGTGACTGCTGTCCTGGTGGTTGCCGGCGTCGCTTTCTACGGGCTCAGCCAGCACCATTTCCGGATGCTGGATGAGCAGGCGCTTTCTGAAAAGCTGGAGTCAACGCGTCATATCCTTTCCATCTCAGCAGCGCGAGGCGGGCTCGACGATCAGGAGCAGCAGCTGCGGGCATTGCTCGGCGCACATCAGGATCTGTCGGCGAAAATCACCAAGGCTGACGGAACGGTCCTGTTTTCAGACCCCAAAGCCTCCCAGATTCCTCAGCGGTTCGAGCAGGCGCATCGGGGTGCGGTCTGGGAGTGGCAGGATAAAGCGCAGAACTTCCGCGGCATTACCGCCCAGCTGACCATTGCAGGCGAGCCGGAACCGGTGACGGCCGTGCTGATGCTCGATGTCACCACTCACGCCCATTTCTTTGTCACCCTGCAATGGTGGTTCGGAATTGGTCTGGTGATCAGCGCGATTGTGAGCGCAGGCTTGGGCTGGGTCGTGGCCAAAAGCGGGCTTCGGCCTGTTGGGCAAATCACCAAAGTGGCCACCGGGATGTCGGCAAGATCACTTCGCGAACGCATTCCGCTGGAGCCCGTACCGCTAGAGCTTCAGGAGCTCATCCTGTCTTTCAACGGGATGCTGGGACGGTTGGAGGATGCATTCGTTCGGTTGTCCAACTTCTCTGCCGATATCGCTCACGAATTGAGAACGCCAGTCAGCAACCTTCTGACCCATACCGAAGTGGTGCTCACCAAGAAGCGTGACCTGGATGCCTATGAAGAAAACCTCTATTCGAACCTGGAAGACCTCAAGCGCATGTCGCGCATGATCGACGACATGCTGTTCCTGGCCAAGGCGGATAACGGTCTGATCGTGCCCGAGCAGATCGATGTGGAGCTCTCCGAACTCGTATCAAAGCTGTTCGAGTACTACCAATTCCTGGCTGAGGATCAAGGCATCCAACTGACCCTACACGGGCAGGGTAAGGTTCGTGGCGATCGCCTGATGATTGACCGAGCGCTTTCCAACCTTCTATCCAACGCGTTGCGCTACACCCCGGAAGGCAACGAGATATCAGTGCAGATCGAGCAGACGCCTGAAAGCGTGACGCTTTCCGTGCGTAACAGCGGGGTAACCATCGATCCCCAGCACATTGGCAAGATCTTCGACCGATTCTATCGAGCCGATCCAGCCAGACGCGAAGGCGGCCCAAGCAATGCAGGCCTGGGGATGTCGATAACCCGCTCTATCATCGAGGCTCATAGCGGACGAATCTGGTGTACATCAGCGGAGGGTGTCACAACATTCTTCATCAGTCTCCCAGCCTCCAAGCGGTTGGTTAGTGCAGCCCCAACCCCTTAATGCTGAACTCATCCCGGTAACCTATACTCGCCCATCATGAATCGGCTCATTCGACTACTCACCCTCCTGATGCTAATCGTGGCGCTTCCGCTTAACGGGATGGCGGGCATCGATTCGGCGACTGAACCTTGCCCAATGCAGGCGATGGGCATGGAAATGATGGCGGGCATGGACCATGACTGCTGCCAGGACCAAGACCTGGGTAAGACTGGCGACCATGCCAAATCCTGCAAGGTCGGCCAGGAGTGCAGGACTGCCAGTACCGTACAGATTAGCTTCCTGACGCCTGGGCTGACTTTCGCCAAGCCACGACCTGCCGATACCTACGCTGTAGGCATAGCGACAGGTTCTCCCCCCGATCCGTGGCGTCCTCCCCGCGTCTGATTCCCTCTTAATTTCACACCGTCGTTCCGCCTAGCAGCGGGGCGATGGCACGCGCCTGGGCGCTGATCTTTCGAGGAATCATTTTCATGACTCCCCAACGTTTTCAGGGACGGATAACCACGGCCGTCCTGTTCATACTGCTGCCGGCTGTCTCGGCACAGGCTGCAACGCTGTCGCTGGATGAGGCGCTGCAACTGGCTGAACGTAACGCTCCCTCTCTACAGGCCCGCCAGGAGCAGGCATCAGCTGCGCGCAGCGCAGTCATTCCAGCGGGCGAACTACCCGATCCGCGCCTGAATCTCGGGGTACAAAACCTGCCGATTGAAGGCACCGATCGCTGGAGCATGAACAGAGACTTCATGACCATGCAGGTGGTTGGCCTGTCCCAAGAAGTACCGAACCGGGACAAACGCAAAGCTCGCATAGAGACAGCGCAGGCCACGGTCGAGCGAGCCGATGCCGAGGCGATCTTCGAACGCTTGAAGGTTAGGGCGGCAACCGCACAGGCTTGGGTTACTGCGTACACCGTGCAGCGAAAGCTTGAACAGTTCGACGCCTTCTACAAAGAAAACCAGCTGCTGGCTTCCACGGTGCGGGCCCGCCTGGCCGGAGGCGCAGGCTCCAGCGCCGATACGCTGGCTCCCAAGCAAGAAGCCGCGCAGTTGGACGAGCAGAAAGACGTTCTATTGAGTCAGTCAGCTCAGGCGCGAGCCGCGCTGAAGCGCTGGATTGGGCAGGACGCCGAAGTAGGCGCGCCGACCTTCCCTGTCTGGCCTGTAGACGCAGCTGAATACTTGCACTCCGTCCATGCCCATCCGGAGCTCAATACCTACAACGCCATGACACGCGAGGCTCAAGCCCAGGTACACCAGGCTCAGGCGGAAAAGAAATCGGATTGGTCCTGGGGAGTGGATTATCAGCGCCGTGGTCCGGACTTCAGCAACATGGTCAGCCTGCAAGTCAGCTTCCAATTGCCATTGTTTACCAGCTCACGGCAAGACCCGATGATTGCGGCACGACGCGCACAAGTTCGCCAATTGGAAGATGAGCAGGACGCTGCCCTGCGCGAGCATCAAGCCCAGCTTGAAACAGACCTTGTCGAGTACCAACGCTTGCAACGGGCAGTGCGGCGCAGTCGCGAAACACTTTTGCCCCTGGCCGAGGACCGGGTACGCCTCGCTCTGGCGGATTACCGCGCCGGTAAGTCGCCGTTGAGTGAAGTGCTGTCGGCACGCCGGCAGCGTGTGGAGGCACTACTACAGGATGTGGACCTGCAAGGACAGTTGGCGGCAACAGCAGCGCGTCTGCATTTCGTTTATGGAGAGGTGCGGGCATGAGGAATAGGTCGATTGGTTTCGTCGTGGCTGCTGCCCTTGCTATTGGAATAGGCGCTGGCTTCTGGCTAGGTGGGAGAGGTGCGTATTCGCCATCGCAGCCCTTAGGTCAGGAAAAAAAAGCGCTGTACTGGTACGACCCGATGTATCCCCAGCAGCACTTCCCGGCGCCCGGAAAATCGCCGTTCATGGACATGCCGCTCGTGCCCAAGTATTCGGATGACACGGCTGGCGAGGAGCAGCCTGCGGTTCAGGTCTCGGCTGGGCTCCAGCAAAACCTTGGGATTCGATTGGCAACGGTGACGGCTGGCCGGCTAGAACGGACCCTAAGTGTGAGCGGCGTTCTGACGTTCGACGAACGCGACTTCAGCGTGTTGCAGGCCCGTACTGGCGGTTACGTCGAACGCGTCTATGGTCGAGCGACGGGGGACATCGTTGCCAAAGGGGCTCCTCTAGCCGATGTGCTGACCCCGGAGTGGGCTGGTTTGCAGGAGGAATACCTGGCGTTGCGGCATTCTGGCGACGCTCAGCTGACGGCGGCGGCACGACAGCGGCTCGTGCTCGCCGGCATGCCGGCCGACCTGATCAACCGGGTCGCGAGCACTGGGAAGGTGCAGCTCTCGGTCACACTCTCCGCACCCACTGCCGGTGTAATCCAGGTTCTCGATCTGCGACCCGGCATGACGCTGACGCCGGGCGCTACCTTAGCAAGGATCAATGGAGTGGCCAACGTCTGGCTGGAAGCGGCTGTGCCGGAAGCCCAGGCTCAAGGCCTTCGCGAAGGCCAGCCTGTGCAGGCGCAATTGCCAGCGTTCCCAGGCGATCCCATACCGGGCAAGTTGACTGCGCTATTGGCCGATGCCGATTTGCAGAGCCGCACGTTGCGCCTGCGTATCGAGTTGCCCAACCGAGATGGGCGGCTTCGTCCTGGGATGACCGCTCAAGTGGCTCTCCATCCCGGCGAGTCTGCCAAGCAAAGCCTCTTGGTGCCTGCCGAGGCGGTCATCCGCACCGGCAAGCGAGACCTGGTGATGCTGGCTGAAGACGGTGGTCGCTTCCGGCCGGTGGAAGTCGTGTTGGGCCAGGAGAGCAAAGGCCAAGTTGCGGTGTTGCAGGGTCTTCAGGCAGGACAGCGCATCGTCGCGTCCGGGCAATTCCTGTTGGACTCCGACGCTAATTTGAAAGGCATCGAGGCGGCGACGGTGCAGGATAGTCAGCCTAATGCGGGGCCAGCCCTGCATGAAGCGGATGGCCGTGTCGTGCAGATAGACGGCACACAGCTCACCGTTGCCCACGGTCCTTTCATCACCCTGGGCATGCCAGGGATGACCATGACCTTCCCTGTGGCTGAGCAGTCTCTCCTTGATGGCCTCAAGATCGGTGCGCAGATTCGCTTTGGCATACGCGAACGCGACGAGGGCATGGTCGTTGAGCAGATCAAAGTGTTGGAGGGCCAACCATGATTGCCAAACTGATCCGCTGGTCGGTAGGCAACCGTGTGCTGGTGCTCCTCGCCACGCTGTTTCTGGTGGCATGGGGCTTCGTCTCGGTGCGTAGCCTACCAATCGACGCCTTGCCCGACCTGTCGGACGTGCAGGTGATCATCCGCACGTCCTACCCAGGCCAGGCTCCCCAGATCGTTGAGAATCAGGTGACCTATCCGCTGACCACTACCATGCTCTCGGTTCCGGGGGCCAAAACGGTTCGCGGCTTCTCCGCCTTCGGTGACAGCTTCGTCTATGTGCTGTTCGAGGACGGCACCGATCTGTATTGGGCGCGCTCTCGGGTTCTTGAGTACCTGAGCCAGGCGCAATCGCGATTACCTGCCGCAGCCAAGCCGGTACTGGGCCCGGACGCCACCGGGGTGGGCTGGATTTATCAATATGCGCTGGTCGATCGTAACGGCGGCCATGACCTGTCGCAACTGCGCAGCCTGCAGGACTGGTTCCTGCGCTATGAGCTCAAGACGCTGCCGGATGTCGCTGAAGTGGCCACCATCGGCGGTATGGTCAAGCAGTATCAGGTCGTGCTCGATCCGCTGCGCATGGCCAGCCTCGGTATCACCCAGGCTGAGGTGGTGGAGGCTATAGGCAAGGCCAACCAGGAGACCGGTGGCGGTGTACTGGAGCAAGGCGAAGCGGAATTCATGGTACGTGCGGCCGGCTACCTGCGATCGCTGGATGATTTCAGAGCGATACCCCTGCGACTGGCTACCAAGGGCGTGCCGGTGACATTAGGCGACGTCGCTACGGTGCAGATAGGTCCGGAAGCCCGCAGAGGCATAGGCGAACTGGACGGCCTCGGCGAAGCCGTAGGAGGTGTGGTGATCCTGCGCAGCGGGAAGAATGCTCGTGAGGCCATCGCGGACGTCAAGGCTAAGCTCGAAACCCTGAAGAAAGCCCTGCCAGCCGGGGTGGAACTTGTCACCGTCTACGACCGCAGCCAGTTGATCGACCGTGCCGTGGAGAACCTCAGTCACAAGCTGATCGAGGAGTTCTTGGTAGTGGCGTTGGTATGCGCAGCCTTTCTCTGGCACCTGCGCTCGTCATTGGTGGCTATCGTTTCGCTGCCCGTGGGAATCCTGATAGCGCTGATCGTCATGCGTCATCAGGGCATCAACGCCAACATCATGTCCCTTGGCGGAATCGCTATTGCCATCGGTGCAATGGTGGACGCTGCCGTGGTCATGATCGAGAACGCCCACAAACGTGTTGAGGCCTGGCATATCCGGCATCCTGGTCAACCTTTGCGGGGAGAAGCGCATTGGAGGGTAATGACGGAGGCGGCCGTCGAGGTAGGGCCGGCACTGTTCTTCAGCCTCATGATCATCACGCTTTCGTTCATCCCGGTGTTCACGCTGCAAGCCCAGGAAGGACGCCTCTTTGCACCCTTGGCCTTTACCAAGACCTACGCAATGGCTGCGGCAGCTGCGCTATCGGTGACCCTGATACCGGTGCTGATGGGGTACTGGATCAGAGGGCCACTGCCTGCGGAACAGCGCAACCCGCTCAACCGGGGCCTCATCCGGCTATACCGTCCGGCATTGGAGGTCGTCCTGCGCCGGCCTCTGGTTACCCTCGCTGCAGCATTGGTGATCCTGCTCAGCAGTCTGTGGCCCTTGAATCATCTTGGGGGCGAGTTCCTTCCTCCGCTCGATGAAGGTGATCTGCTCTACATGCCTTCAGCCTTGCCTGGACTCTCGGCGCAGAAAGCTTCAGAGCTGTTGCAGCGAACGGATCGTCTGATTCGAACTGTTCCCGAAGTGGCCAGTGTCTTTGGTAAAGCCGGCCGCGCCGAGTCAGCTACCGACCCGGCACCGCTGGAGATGTTCGAGACCACCGTTCGGCTCAAGCCCAAGAGTGAGTGGCGTCCAGGAATGACCACGGACAAGCTTATCGAGGAGCTTGATCGCACTGTGCGTGTGCCTGGGCTGACCAACATCTGGATCCCGCCCATCCGCAACCGCATCGATATGCTGGCCACCGGCATCAAGAGCCCAATCGGCGTCAAGGTGGCCGGCAGCGACCTAGGCCAGATAGACCGGGCCACTCTCGCTGTGGAGCGGGCCGCGAAAAAGGTGCCTGGAGTGACTTCGGCGCTGGCAGAGCGTTTGACTGGTGGCCGCTACATTGATCTGGATATCGACCGCCATGCCGCTGCCCGTTACGGTCTGAACATCACCGACGTACAGGCCATCGTGGCCGGCGCCATTGGTGGCGAAACCATCGGGGAAACAGTTGAAGGCTTGGCCCGCTATCCCATTAGCGTGCGCTATCCACGCGAATGGCGTGATTCGGTGGAGGCGTTGCGTCAGCTGCCGATCTACACCTCGCAGGGCGGCCAGCTGACGCTCGGCAGCGTGGCCCGCATACGTATTGCTGATGGCCCGCCCATGCTGAAGAGCGAGAATGCTCGCCCCTCGGGCTGGGTGTACATCGACGTGCGCGGCCGGGACCTTTCGTCTGTTGTTGCAGACTTACGTCAGGCGATCGACAGCGAGGTAAAGCTCGATTCAGGCATGAGCTTGAGCTACTCCGGCCAGTTCGAATACCTGGAGCGGGCGAACGCCCGTCTGGCCTGGGTGGTGCCAGCGACGCTGGCCATCATCTTCGTGCTGCTCTACCTGACCTTCGGCCGCCTCGGTGAAGCACTGCTCATCATGGGCACTTTACCTTTTGCCCTGACCGGGGGCGTCTGGCTGCTCTACCTGCTGGGCTACAACCTTTCAGTGGCCACAGGCGTTGGCTTCATTGCCCTGGCCGGCGTAGCGGCGGAGTTCGGAGTGATCATGCTCATCTACCTGAATAACGCTTGGGCTGAGCGTCAGGCCAACGGCGAAACTACACGAGCAGCGCTGCTCGACGCGATCCGTGAGGGCGCGGTGCAACGCATCAGGCCCAAGGCAATGACTGTGGCAGTCATCGTTGCAGGCCTGCTGCCCATCCTCTGGAGCAGCGGTACCGGCAGCGAGGTCATGAGCCGCATCGCGGTGCCCATGGTGGGCGGCATGCTCACCGCCCCCTTGCTTTCACTTTTTGTAATCCCTGCGGCGTACTGGCTGATCCGTCGCCGCGAACTTGCTGTAACTACCCCCAACCTCTCAGGAGAAATCCAATGAAAAAGCTAATTGTCATCGCAGGCCTGGTCACAGCTTTCGCCGCCAGTGTGCATGCCCAGGACATGGATGGTATGGACATGAAGAAAATGCCAGCCTCCGCCGAGGGTGGCCAAGGCAGCCAGGCGGCGCCCACTGCGCATGCGGAAGGGACAATTAAGGCGCTGGATCCTCAAAGCGGGAAAATCACCTTGGCGCACGGCCCGGTAGCAGAGCTCAAATGGCCGGCGATGACCATGGGCTTCCAAGCTGAGCCTGCACAGCTGAAGGGCTTGAACGTAGGAGACAAGGTGAAATTTGGGTTCCGTATGGAGGGAAGTGTCGCGAAAATCGTGAGCATCCAGAAGCAGTGATTGAAAAGCCTTGAATGATCGGGCACGCCTTCATACCGAGATGATTCGGACAAGCTTACAGAAATGTAATCAATCTTCAGGCCCCCGTCAGGTCGAACGCTACATACCGTCATGAGACGGTGCACTGGCATCTCATCGACCCGATACCGGAGATATGATCATGAACAGTAGCTTTGATGAATGCATCTCGGAATGCATGCGCTGCGCGCTGGCCTGTGAAGTCTGCGCGTCAGCCTGCCTGCGAGAGCAGGACGTAAAAATGATGGCTGACTGCATCAAGCTGGACAGGGATTGCGCAGATATGTGCAAGCTGGCGGCTACCTTGATGACACGAGAAAGCATGCTCGCCAAGGAATTTTGTGCGTTGTGCGCAAGGATTTGCCGCGCCTGCGGGGAGGCGTGCGGTAAGCATAAGGCAGACCACTGTCAGCATTGCGCACAGACCTGTTTGGCCTGCGCTGCATCCTGCGAAGCAATGGCTGCGTAAGCGTTTTCGCCCAGTCAGCTTTCCATGCGCCTGACAAAGGATATGGATACGTCGTTAACCGTCTGGCTAGGGAGACGGGTAGACCGCTGATGTTGAGCATGCGCTCTGGCGGAGCCTAGCTTGGGCAGCCATTCACCAAGGCGCTGCCTTACGGATCTGATGACAAAAAAGCCCGCCTCGGCGGCGGGCTATCAGATGTCTCCCAGGGGAGGCTGTAGGCCAACAAGTCTCGGAGCAAGCATTTGTAGGATACGCCTCTTGGCTCACGCCCACCAGCCAGCTTCGGCCGGAGCGAATGGTTCTACGTCGAGGGCATTGGAAACGGCTTATGTAGGCCCCGTCAATTGGCAGGGCAATCCGCAAAGACAAAGCAGGCCGATTATCCCCTGGCGGTATACCCCCAGGCAGAGTCAAAGGCAAAGCTAGGGGGGAAATCTAGCGGGTACCCCGATTTGAGGGCAGAATCACCAGCTTCACCTACGTTGCACTGGGTTGAGGGGCAGTTTGAAACTGCTATCTAGCGCGACAGCGACCATCGCCGCCATGAGCAAGAGCACAGGTGCGCCTTGAGTACTCAGCACAAAGGCCGTAGCAAACGGCCCCGTGGCCTGCGCCAAGACCATTGGGCGAGCTAATGCTCCCATGCGTGCGCGATACCCTTGCCAAACAGCACCAGAGGCAAGATGACTCTGGCAATAGTGAGAATCCCGATGCCGGCGCCCTACAGCGCTGCTGCAGGGAATGCCAGCCAAGGCACGCCAGGAATGAATAAGCAGATGCCGATGAAGCTCACCAACACGCCGGCACGGCCGACCAGGTTGGGTGAAGATGCCGAGCAAGCGAGAACTCCAATACTCTTGCCACCACCTGGGCCGGCCCAAGGACCATCCCCACCGTCAACACCGTGACCGTTGGAAGGCCAAGTTCCTTGAGCGAGGTGAGAAGATGCACAGAGAGGGTGGCCATGACGAAGGCAATGACCGTGAGTAGCCCTGCAACGAACCAGAAAAGCCGGCGGGCGCCATCATCGTTGAGCGGCGACTGAGCCTGCTTGGTGCTGTAGTCGGGAGGTTAACCTCATCGCCGGCGCACAGTATCAGAGGTAAGCCATGGCGCTGTTAAAAACAATGTCCGCTGAGCGTGCGTCAGCTCTGGCATACGCTTGGCCTTCCGTTACCTGTTGATAATCTATGCTATACCTTATGTCCAGCACACCTCATACGTTTAGTGAGGAAACGCGCGCTAAGGGTCAAAAACAGTATGGCTCGACTTACATGCATGATCCCTGGCTCTGTTTTCATGACTAAGTAGCGGGCGATCAACGCTTCTCAAGCACATAGCCCACACCGCGAAGCGTATGGATCAGCTTCGTCTCGAAAGGGTCATCGATCTTGGCTCTAAGTCTTCGAATCGACACTTCTACAACGTTTGTATCGCAGTCGAAGTTCATATCCCAGACCTGTGAGATGATCTGTGTGCGGCTGAGCACCACGCCGGTATTGCGCATTAGGTAGTGCAGAAGTGCAAACTCTTTCGTCGTCAGATCAATACGCTGGCCGTCCCTGAAGGCCCTGTGACGGCTCTGGTCTAGCTCCAGGTCAGCGACACGAATGATCTCCACAGATGCAGGGTGTTCAGACCTGCGCATTAAGGCGCGAACCCGGGCTAGCAGTTCTGGGAACTCAAATGGTTTGATCAGGTAGTCATCTGCACCGTTCTCCAAACCCCGGACCTTATCTGCCAAACGACTTCTCGCCGTGAGCATCATGATGCGGGAGGGGCAATTTTTACGCCTCAAAAGCTCAAGTACCTGCCACCCATCCATTTCTGGCAGATTGATATCAAGAATAATCAACTCGTATTCGTGTTGCTTGGCTAGGAATAGCCCATCTGACCCGGTATGCACGCAATCGACGACATAACCGCATTCTGTAAGGCCTTGACGCACATATTCCGCAGTTTTTACTTCGTCCTCAATTACCAGAATTCGCATGGGATTTTGTCTCGATATCACTGAGCAATTAACCGCGCACGCGCGCCGGCATTATTGAAAGGAATGGTAAATCAAAATGAGCTGGGTGGGGCCTAAATGACGGATTTGTAATTTCCAGGTAATATGATTGATAGTCTGGAGGTATATCTTTTCGCGGTTTGGGTTCGACAGGTGCGGGCCCTCTCTCCAATAGGTAATTTGACCTTATGAAGTATGTGGTTGTTTTCTTCTTTGTGTTGAGTTTGTTCCGTTCAGATGACGGCGAAGTTACTCATGTCGAGGAAACTGGTCATTGGTGCAGCCATGAGTTTCACCGGCATGCAATGCGTACACTCGAACGGTTGATTGAATTTTAGGTAAAAAAAAGGCGCCCAAAGGGCGCCAAATATCCACCTTTTACCAAAGGAGCACTTAAGCCACTCAAGGTGAATTCGTAATGCACATTTTTCTGAAGAGACCAGTTTACGAATAAACTGATCCCCTTAGAGAATCACAGGATCGAAAGCGGGTACTCAATGATCACACGAGTTTCATCCAGATCCGATTCGAATGCAGTGGCACGCGTGGTGGCCTGGCGCAACCGGAAGGACAGGTCTTTTGCTGGACCAGTTTGCACGACATATTTAACCTCTACGTCACGCTCCCAACGTTTCTGATTGGTGAGCGGATCACCGTTGGCGTCGGTGCGCATGTAGAACTGGTTGGCGTTCGAGTAGTCTGCGCCCGAGCCTCTAGCGTAGCGGGTCATGAACGTCAGACCAGGAATGCCGTAGCTGGTGAAGTTCAGGTCGTAGCGCAGCATCCAGGAACGCTCTTTCGGCGAGTTGAAGTCGCTGTACTGGATAGAGTTGTCGACGAAAATCGAGTCTGACTGACGCAGGTAGTCGAAATCATCGTCGCCGTTGTTGCGTTGGTGCGACAGGGCCAGGGTGTGAGCGCCGTAACGGACCCCGACCTTGGCACTCCAGATATCGTTGTCAAACTCGCCTAGGCGCTGCTTCCCTTCATCCACGGCTTTGTAATAGTTGAAGCCGCCAATCAGCGCAAGGTCGTCATTCAGTGGATAGGCGAAGCTGGTGCCAGCGTAGTACTGGTTCCAGACTTCTTTCAACTGACTGGCGTATACGCTCACGGTCCAGTTATCGTTGATCGCGTAATCACCGCCACCGTAGCCTACCCAAGGCGAGTTAACCGGGCCACCGTAGAAAGTTGCGAAGTTATCATTCAGATTGCTGGAGACCGGCTGGCTCATCGCATGCAGTCGGCCACCCTGCAGGGTGAGGCCCTGGATGCTGGTGTTCTCAACGGTCACACCGCGGAAGCTTTCAGGCAACAGGCGCGAGTCGCCTGATGCAACAACTGGCGTCGACGGGAAAACATCACCCACTTTCACGACCGTATCAAACAAGCGAACTTTAGCCGCCCCGCCAACCTTGGTGTATTCGTCGCGAGCTTCGCCTTTGTTATCAACAGGCATGACGTCGAATGAACTACGACCGCCGTTGCGCCCGTCACCAGTATCGAGCTTAAGCCCTATCATGGCAAAGGCATCAACACCAACGCCGACCGTCCCTTGGGTAAAACCAGAGTTGAATTTGGTGATGATCCCGTGCGCCCAGGCCTCGGAGTAGCCATTGGTGTTGCCCTTGCCGCTGTTGTAAGTGGGAGCTGAGCTGTCGCGGTTATCACGATTGAAATAGAAGTTGCGGTTGAGCACTGTAAGGCTGCTACCTTCGATGAAACCTTCGGGCTTATCTTCAGCTTGAGCAGTAACTGCATAGCTTCCAGACAGCGCCGAAACTGCCGCCAAATACAGTGGTACTTTGATTTTCATCCGATGCTCCTTTGATTTACGGCAGTTTTTATTATGTTTCCGGCGCGGGTGTCGTTATAAGTTCTGAGCCGGCGGCGCGCCTCGCGTAGCGCCGAGCTCATATTTGCAGGCGGAAGATAACGGGATGGTGATAGGAAAATTACAATTTCGTCATCTGGTCGTTATTTTGGTCATTGACGCCGCATGCTAGCCATCTCTCGCGTTCGCAATGAAATTCGGTGGTTCGACTGTGTCATCAGCGTTTTCGGGCATTACAAGCTTTTCTTACGAAATTGTAATTTTCTAGCCACCCCTCTGATAGCTACCGCTCTTTAGAGTGCCATCACCTAATCCAGTGGGGCTTGGCAGCTATTTCGGCGTTCTGGCCAAGCTAACGAAGTTTGTGCACGAGGACCAAGAAAGTGCTCCGGTATAACCGCAATGTCTTATCCAAGACCTACGTCTCACCGTGGAAAATTGCCGCTCTCTGTGCGGTGATTTCCGGGTTGCTGGCACCCACCGCATTTGCCCAAAGCATCAGCTTGCCCCAAGCGCTGTCGACGGCAATGGATGCCAACCCAGACCTCGCGGCGGCACGTCAGGAAATCGGCATCGCGGACGGTGCGCGCAAGCAAGCCGGGCTGATTCCAAACCCCGAAATCTCGTATGAGATGGAGGACACACGGCGTAACACCAGCACAACGACCGTTACGCTAAGTCAGACCTTGGAGCTCGGTGGTAAGCGGGGAGCCCGCGTAGATGTCGCCACATACGGCCAGAGTGTTGCACAACTGGAACTGGACCGACGCGTGAATGGTCTGCGTGCAGACGTCGTGCAGGCGTTTTACGCTGCATTACGAGCCCAAACCGGACTCGACCTCGCTAAACAATCCCTTGAACTTACTGAGCGCGGCCTTCGCATTGTCGATGGTCGAGTTCGCGCAGGTAAATCTTCACCTGTGGAGGCTACCCGCGCCCAGGTTCAACTGGCTGAAGCCCGGTTGCAGGTCCGTCGCGCCGAAACGGAAAAAGCGAATGCTTACCAGCAACTCGCCCAAGTCACGGGGAGTTCTGTGACCATATTCGATCGCCTTGAATCACCAACCTTGTCTCCTGGCTTGCCGCCGCGCACTGAAGAGTTGCTGGCAAAGCTCGATCAGACTCCGGAAATGCGGCAGGCAGTGGTGGAGATTGATAAGAGCGATGCCTCGCTTGGCGCAGAAAAAGCTCAGCGTATTCCAAACCTCACGGTAAGCGTGGGTAGCCAGTACGACCGCTCGGTGCGCGAGCGAGTCAATGTCGTTGGTCTGTCCATGCCTTTGCCGCTGTTTGATCGTAACCAAGGCAACATTCTTTCCGCTTCTCGACGTGCCGATCAGGCCCGCGACCTGCGTAACGCTGTCGAGTTGAGATTGCGCGCCCAAACCCAAACCGCGCTGAACCAGTGGTCCACCGCCATGCAAGAAGTTGAGTCCTACGACAAGACCATTCTGCCCTCAGCCCAGCAGGCCGTGGATACCGCAACCCGCGGATTCGAGATGGGGAAATTCGGCTTTATCGAAGTACTGGACGCCCAGCGCACCTTGATCCTTGCTCGTGGCCAGTATCTCGACTCGCTGGCAGCGGCGACCAATGCGCGTGCGCAAGTAGAAAGGGTTTATGGCGAAGTAGGCTCGACCGCCGGCGCACGCTGAACGGGGCATACATTTTTCTCGGCACTCGGCGTTTAAACCTGCCGGTGCCTACGATCAGCAGGAGTAGCAATGGAAAACAAACGCAAGATCGCCCTCGCGGTAGCCGCTGTGGCAATCCTTGGATTTGGCAGCCTCGCCTGGAACAGCAGTTCCGATCAACAAGCGGCGACTAACGCAGAACATGGTGCTGACGATGGTCATGGCCATGACAAGAAGGCCGGATCAGCTAACAAAGAGAACAGTGAAGCGGAGCATAGTGAAGATGGGCACGGTGAAGAAGGTCATGGCGAGGAGGGCCACAGTGAAGAGGGCGGTGAGGAAGAAGGTAAGCTAACCCTTAGTGCTGAACAGATCAAAGCAGCTGGCGTGACTCTGGAATCGGCAGCGCCTCGTGATTTGGGAACCGTCGTGAGCTTCCCGGGTGAGATTCGTTTTGACGAGGACCGCACTGCGCACGTTGTTCCTCGCGTTCCAGGCGTTGTCGAAACAGTCCAGGCGAATTTGGGTGAGTCCGTCAAGAAGGGTCAAGTCCTTGCGGTGATTGCCAGCCAGCAGATCTCTGACCTGCGCAGCGAGCAACAAGCCGCTCAGCGTCGTGTCGAACTTGCGCGCGTGACTTTTAGCCGAGAGAAGCAGCTCTGGCAGGACAAGATTTCTGCGGAGCAGGACTACCTCCAGGCTCGCCAGGCGCTGCAGGAAGCCGAAATCTCTCTGGCCAACGCCAAGCAAAAAGTCAGCGCGATCGGTGCCTCGGTCAATTCGGTAGGCGGTAACCGTTACGAACTCAGGGCTCCCTTTGACGCCGTAGTGGTGGAGAAACACTTGACCGTCGGGGAAGTCGTCAGCGAGGCGACTAACGCCTTTATTCTGTCCGACCTTAACCAAGTTTGGGCCACTTTCGCTGTACCGCCTACCGATTTGGCCAAGGTCACTACCGGCCGCGCCGTGAAGGTTTCCTCACCTGACATGAACGTGGAGGTCGAGGGCAAGGTGGGTTATGTCGGCAGCCTGTTGGGCGAGCAAAACCGAGCAGCGACCGTCCGCGTTACGTTGACCAATCCCAACGGGGCCTGGCGTCCTGGTCTTTTCGTGAACATCGCAGTCACGTCCCAGACTGATCGCGTGGCGGTGGCTGTCCCGGAACACGCCGTGCAGACCGTTGAGGACAAACCATCGGTCTTCGTACGCACCGCCGAGGGCTTCGACACCCGCCCAGTAAAGCTGGGCCGCCGTGACAGTGGGTACGTGGAAATCACGGACGGCATCGAAGCGGGCGCTCAAGTGGCTACCAATGGCAGCTTCACACTCAAGTCTGAGCTCGGCAAAGCCTCTGCCGAGCACAGTCACTGATGCGAACTGACAGGATGATTTCTTATGTTTGAACGTATCATCAGATTTGCCATTGAACAGCGGATCGTTGTAATGATCGCTGTCCTGATCATTGCCGGTATCGGCATCTACAGCTACCAAAAGCTGCCGATCGATGCCGTTCCTGACATTACCAACGTCCAGGTGCAGATCAACACTGCAGCGCCTGGCTATTCCCCATTGGAAACCGAGCAACGGATCACGTTTCCAGTTGAAACGGCCATGGCTGGTCTTCCAGGTCTTCAGCAGACCCGTTCGCTGTCTCGCTCGGGCCTGTCTCAGGTGACCGTGATTTTCAAGGACGGCACCGACATCTTCTTTGCCCGCCAGCTGATCAATGAGCGGCTACAGGTTGCAAAGGAACAGCTGCCAGAGGGCGTAGATGCCGTCATGGGCCCGGTCTCAACCGGCCTCGGCGAAATTTTCCTGTGGACCGTTGAAGCCGAAGAGGGCGCGGTCAAAGAAGACGGTACGCCCTACACGCCCACCGACCTGCGGGTAATCCAGGACTGGATCATCAAGCCTCAGCTGCGCAACGTACCTGGCGTGGCAGAGATCAATACCATCGGTGGCTTTGCCAAGCAGTTCCTGGTTGCGCCGGATCCGAAGCGCCTGGCTACCTACAAGTTGACCCTGAATGATCTGGTAGCCGCGTTGGAAAGCAACAACGCCAACGTAGGCGCCGGTTACATCGAGCGTAATGGTGAGCAGTTGCTCATTCGTGCACCGGGCCAAGTCGGCAACATCGAAGACATCGCCAACATCGTAATCACCAGTGTGGATGGTGCACCGATTCGCATCAGCAACGTCGCCGACGTCAGCATCGGTAAGGAGCTTCGTACTGGTGCTGCCACTGAGAATGGCCGCGAGGTCGTGCTCGGTACAGTATTCATGCTGATCGGTGAGAACAGCCGCACTGTGTCCCAAGCTGTCGCAGCGAAGCTTGCGGACATCAACCGTACTCTGCCAAAGGGCGTGGTTGCGGTCACCGTTTACGATCGTACCAACTTGGTTGAAAAAGCCATTGCGACGGTGAAGAAGAACTTGGTTGAAGGTGCGATCCTGGTTATCGCCATTCTGTTCCTGTTCCTCGGCAACATCCGTGCAGCGTTGATCACCGCGATGGTGATCCCGCTGTCCATGCTGTTCACCTTCACAGGGATGTTCAATAACAAGGTCAGTGCCAACCTAATGAGTTTGGGCGCACTCGACTTCGGCATCATCGTCGACGGGGCCGTGGTCATCGTGGAGAACGCGATCCGTCGATTAGCACATGCGCAGCACAAACATGGCCGTATGCTCACCAAAACCGAACGCTTCCATGAGGTCTTTGCTGCTGCCCGCGAAGCGCGTCGGCCACTGATCTTCGGGCAACTGATCATTATGGTGGTGTACCTGCCTATCTTCGCCCTCACCGGCGTGGAGGGCAAAATGTTCCACCCCATGGCATTCACCGTTGTGATGGCGCTATTGGGTGCAATGATCCTCTCCGTTACCTTCGTGCCGGCAGCGATCGCCATGTTCGTCACTGGCAAGGTCAAGGAGGAAGAGGGCGTTGTTATGCGCACTGCGCGGCTGCGTTATGAGCCTGTGCTGCAGTGGGTGCTTGGGCATCGGAATATCGCTTTCTCCGCAGCAGTAGCACTGGTCGTTCTCAGCGGTGTACTTGCCAGTCGCATGGGGAGCGAGTTCATCCCAAGTCTCAGTGAGGGGGACTTCGCTCTTCAAGCCTTGCGCGTACCTGGTACTAGCCTCAGCCAGTCGGTGGACATGCAGGAGCGTTTGGAAAAAGCAGTCATCGAGCAGGTACCGGAAGTTGAGCGTATGTTCGGCCGAACCGGTACGGCTGAAATCGCCTCTGACCCAATGCCACCGAATATCTCCGATGCTTACGTCATGCTCAAACCAAAGGACCAATGGGCCGATCCCGACAAGTCGCGGGAGGAGCTCATTGCCGAGGTTCAAAAGGCGGCAGCCAGTGTCCCGGGCAGTAACTATGAACTCTCCCAGCCTATCCAGCTTCGTTTCAACGAACTGATCTCCGGGGTGCGCAGCGATGTTGCGGTGAAGGTTTATGGTGACGACATGGATGTGCTCAACAGCACGGCCAATAAGATCGCCGCAGCGCTCAAAGCGGTACCAGGCTCCTCGGAGGTCAAGGTTGAGCAGACCACAGGTCTGCCAGTGCTGACCATTAACATCGACCGGGAAAAAGCAGCACGCTACGGCCTGAACATTGCGGACGTGCAGAATTCGATCGCGATTGCTGTGGGTGGTCGTACAGCGGGAACGTTGTACGAGGGTGATCGCCGATTCGACATGGTGGTGCGCCTGCCTGAGGCTGTACGCACCGACGTCGCGGGTATGTCTAGTTTGCTGATTCCTGTGCCTGCCAATGCGGCTCAGGGCGCTAATCAGATCGGTTTCATTCCACTTTCGCAGGTCGCTAAGCTGGACTTGCAGTTGGGCCCGAACCAGATCAGCCGCGAGAACGGTAAGCGCTTGGTTATTGTAAGCGCCAACGTCCGGGGCCGTGACCTTGGGTCGTTCGTTGATGAGGCGGCATCTACCTTGTCAACGAAGGTGGAAATTCCAGCAGGCTACTGGACCAGTTGGGGCGGCCAGTTCGAGCAGCTGCAGTCGGCAGCCAAGCGCCTGCAGATTGTGGTTCCGGTAGCCTTACTGCTGGTAATGACCTTGCTGTTCTTGATGTTCAACAACCTGAAGGACGGCATGCTGGTCTTCACCGGTATTCCATTCGCTCTCACTGGCGGGGTCGTGGCCCTTTGGCTGCGTGATATCCCGCTCTCGATCTCGGCAGGGGTAGGCTTCATCGCACTCTCCGGCGTCGCGGTACTGAACGGCCTGGTGATGATTGCCTTCATTCGCGGATTGCGAGAAGAGGGACGAACGCTCAGGCAGGCAGTCGATGAAGGCGCACTCACCCGACTGCGACCAGTGTTGATGACAGCCTTGGTGGCGTCCCTGGGCTTCATCCCAATGGCCTTGGCCACCGGTACCGGTGCGGAGGTTCAACGGCCTCTGGCTACAGTGGTAATTGGTGGGATCCTTTCCTCCACCGCGCTGACTTTGCTGGTCCTGCCGGCCCTGTATCATTGGGCACATCGCAAGGATGAAGACGGCGACGAGGCAGAAGCCGTAAGCTGATCCCCCCAGATACAAAAACCCACAACACGCGTTGTGGGTTTTTTGTTTTATATGAAATAGATGCACTTACCTTTCAAAATTGTAAGTTTCTCGTCATGCCGGTGATGCCTCTGCGTTGCTAAAGTTACGCCCGAGATGATTTGAATTTGAGAGGTTCCTATGAAAAAGCTAATTGTTGCTGCTGCACTTGTTATGTTCTCGATGGCTTCGCAGGCTTATACTTACTCTGAAAGCAAGCAGCTGCAATACATCAAGGAGCATCAGACTGCTGTAGCGAACTATGCCGAGAGAAATGGCAAACCGATGCCGGAGATCCAGGACTACAATTACGGCATGAAGATCGATGTTGCGAAATTCGTGCGTCAGTCCCAAGACCCGCGTACCTGCCAAGTTTACCCGCGATTGATGACCTTCGAGGACTCTCAGGGTACGCTTAAGACGGTTCGCTACTCCATGTACTCGCAATGCATCAACAACAAGTAGTAATTGCTGTGAGTAGAATACTTAGAGAATTCATAAATGCCAGGCAGTGCCTGGCATTTTTTATTGAGCTCGATGAACGTCATTTAGGCTAGATGCCTTAATGACTGCCCCTGGGTTAGCTGTGAAATAAATCTCAACTACACAACAGTAATGTCTTTCAACTGCATAGAGCAGTTTATAGTCTTGCCCCCCAGAAGGGACGAGTTATGAAAAGTTCGCTTGAACGCCCAGATGACCAAGCAGAGCATGAAGGGCTGAGCCATGAGCACGACGGCATCTTTGGCATGAACACCGAGCTGGTTTTCGCGCTGATCTGTGGTGCCCTGCTCGGAGCCGGAGCGCTCGCAGGAAAACTAGGGCTGATCGACTGGCTGCCGCTGGTTCTGTACCTGTCTCGGCGTTGCTCCTGTCCGGTCGGATCAATGAGGTTGGCCGAAGGATCACCAGGGCGCCGCCGCGAGCGTTGATACTGCCAATCATCGGCGTCGACATCATCTATGCCGGGGTGTTGATGCAGAGGCCTCAGAACCAGCGAGATGTCGTTCAGGCCTGGTTGAATGTGCTCAATCGGCCCCTCTGATCTACCCTGGTCGCCGCTCGAATTCCTCGGAGTTCTACAGCAGCGGGAAGTCCGAAAACATCCAGTACCCAGCAAAGTGGCCTCGTGACAGCTCATTCTACCTGTCCCGGCGCTTACTCGACAGCAATGCTGAGCTGCCTGCCAACCTGGGCTGTGTCGAGATCACCGAAGCGAACGCCAGTCAGCTGTTGCTGTGCCGTTGGAAAGACGCCAAGCAAGGTACCGAAGGTCTGGTCGGAGACAGTAATGCGGAAACGCCTCGTACAAACGAAGGTAAAATTCCAGACACAAAAAAACCAGGTTTTACCCTGGCTTTTTTGTCGATTGCTTTCGTCATTTAAAGTCCTATTTAACCGCCGTTTAGTTATCGGCTTGTTCCTTACCATCCTTGCTTTCTTTCTTTTGCTCTTGAGCGACTTGTTGTTTGTTCTGGTCCGAAGAATCGTCGCTCCATAAGCGAGCCTGTTCATTTCGGAAGTTTTCCTGGAACTGTTTCGCTCGTTCGTAACCACCTTCAGCGTAAGCGGTACCCACGAGACCAAGCAGCAGGCTGCCAATAGCGATAGATTTGACAAATTTCATTGTGTGCCTCGGTTCTTACTAGGCCTGCCTGACTGACGGCCTTTGTTGGTTTGTAGTTTAGGAACGCGAAGCTAACGACAAGGTGAGTCAATAATTACAATTCCGTAATTTAGGCGGCTGGCCGGATGCGCCCAATCTGCAAATCTGGAAGGATCATGTCTATCTCGCTTGTGTCGAGGCTGACTTCAAACTGTTCCGTAAATTACATTTTTGATATCTAACAAAATAAAACCGTGCGCCGTCACCGGCCGCTCTAGGAGATAGCCATGAATGACATAGAGCCTTGGTCAGTTGCCATCGGTGACTTCCGCCGAAGCACTGAAAAACTCACTGTTCAGCTCGATGAGCTGGCCTCCCAGACCAGGGCCTGCAACGCTGTTCTGGAAAAGTCGAACGAGCTGGTGGAGGAGGTTGACCTTGTCAGTCGGCAGATTCAGGAGGAGGTACGAAAGGCTGAGAAAGCCTGGTCCAATGCCGAAGAGGTCGTCATCCGCGCTGCGGCAGAGGCATATTCCGCTGCCGCTCGTGGAGTCGAGACCGCCATCCAACCGCTGATTTCGGAGCTTACTGCCGCGACAAAATTAGCGGATGCCTCGATCCTGGAGCTAAAGCGGGCACCGGTGCTGGCCAAACGTTATGTCATGGTGGTGGCGACAGCATTCTTCATCCTGGCACTGATCTGTGTGTACTCGACCATGCAGTTCATTGAGGCCGCCGGCAGTGTGAGCGCTCAGGAAAAAGTGAATGCCCAATACTTCTCCCACCTGTGGAGAAACGCCGTAAGCGGCCAGCCAACACACCTTCAGAATCCCAGCATTAAGGGCGATGGTGTCCACCTAAAAATACGTGGACACCATCGCCCTTATCGCAAGGATCACCATGCGCCAGCGCACCTCTTATCCAAAACCGTTCAAAGCCCAAGTCGTCCAGGAATGTCTTCAACCTGACGTGTCGATAGCCAGCATCGCGCTGCGCCATGGCATCAATGCCAACCTAGTGCGCAAATGGATTCCGCTCTATCGTGACCGCCAACCTGACGCGTTACCTGCATTCGTGCCGCTGACGATGAAGACTGAATCTGCGCCTGCGCAACCAACGTTGGCGCGTATCGAAATTCCGTTCAAACAACACACACTCACAGTGATCTGGCCCACTGTCGATCCCGATGGCTGCGCCCGCTTCATTCGCGGCCTCGTCAAATGATCCGTATCGATACCATCTGGCTGGCCACCGAGCCCATGGACATGCGCGCCGGCACCGAAACGGCCTTGGCCCGTGTTGTCGCGGTCTTCGGTGCGGCGAAGCCGCACTGCGCTTATCTCTTCGCCAACCGTCGCGCCAACCGGATAAAGGTGCTGGTACATGACGGCGTTGGCGTGTGGCTGGCAGCACGCCGACTCAACCAGGGTAAATTCCACTGGCCGGGTATTCGTCACGGCGCTCAAGTGGAACTGGACAGCGAGCAACTTCAGGCGCTCATCATGGGGTTACCTTGGCAGCGCATGGGGGCCAACAGCACCATCACACGGCTTTAGTGCTTGCCATTGGCATAACCGCCAATCGCCGCCAGTGCGGTGCTCTGGCACAATTGGCGGCATGACTTCCTTACCCGACCTCGACCAACTGACTCCAGCAGAGCTGCGTGCGCTGCTCGCGCAGACGCTGACATTGCAGTCTCAAGTCGAGGCGATGAGTCGCAAGATCCAAAACGACAAAATCATCATCGAGCAACTCACGCACGAGATTGCCGTTCTCAAACGCCATAAGTACGCCAAGCGCAGCGAACAAATCAGCCCAGAGCAAGGCCGTCTGCTCGATGATTTGCTCAACGTCGACCTTGAGGCCATCGAAGCTGAGCTGAACGCACTTCATCCCGACCCGGCCCCAAAAGAGCCAAGCCAGAAGCCCAAGCGCGCACCACTGCCAGCACAGCTTCCGCGTACGGTTATCCGCCATGAACCCGACAACACCCAATGCGCGTGTGGCTGCGAGCTTCAACGCATCGGTGAAGATGTCAGCGAAAAGCTCGATTACACGCCGTGTGTTCACGGTCGAGCAGCATGTACGTGGCAAATGGGCCTGCCGAGCTTGCGAAACCCTGATCCAGGCGCCGGTTCCGGCACAAGTCATCGACAAAGGCATCCCCACCGCAGGCCTGTTGGCCCATGTGATGGTGGCCAAGTTCGCTGACCATCTGCCGCTGTACCGGCAGGAAAAGATCTTTGGCCGCGCCGGCTTGGCCATTCCCCGTTCGACACTGGCCCGCTGGGTTGGGCAAACAGGTGTTCAGCTTCAACCATTGGTCGATGCACTGCGTGAAGCGGTGCTGGCGCAACCGGTCATCCATGCCGATGAAACACCGGTTCAGATGCTGGCACCAGGTGAAAAGAAAACCCATCGAAGTTATGTGTGGGCCTACAGCAGCACTGCTTACGCAGAGCTGAAATCCGTGGTCTACGACTTCAGCCCGAGCCGTGCCGGCGAGCATGCGCGTAACTTCCTGGACGACTGGCGCGGCAAGTTGGTGTGCGATGACTTTGCCGGCTACAAGGCCAGTTTCGAACAAGGCATCGTCGAGGTTGGCTGCATGGCCCATGCGCGCCGCAAGTTCTTTGACTTGCATGCGGCGAACAAGAGTCAGTTGGCCGAGCAGGCGCTTCTAACGATTGGTGCGCTCTACGAGGTCGAACGACAGGCCAAGGACATGAGCGAAGAAGACCGCCGACGAATACGTCAGCAGGATGCGGTTCCCATCGCTGAAAAACTGCATGACTGGATGCTGACCCAGCGCGAGCTGGTGCCAGAAGGCTCGGCCATCGCCAAGGCTCTCGATTACAGCTTGAAACGTTGGGTAGCGCTGACGCGCTACCTGGACGACGGCGCGTTGCCCATCGATAACAACCACGTCGAGAACCAAATACGACCGTGGGCACTTGGACGTGCCAATTGGTTGTTTGCTGGATCACTGCGCAGTGGCAAACGCGCGGCTGCGATCATGAGCTTGATCCAGTCGGCGCGTATGAATGGACATGATCCGTATGCCTACCTCAAGGACGTGCTGACACGACTGCCTACTCAACGGGCGAGCGAGATCGAGGCCTTGTTGCCGCATCAGTGGACGCCTGCTTAACGAGCGCAAGGTGTGTTCGCGGCTCGCTTACGAAACGCCAACCCAGAAGAGCAAAAGATCATAAAGTCGGTAATTCTGCGGTCACCTATGGACCCTGTGGTGCTTAGGCACTGAGGCATTGCATAGACAAAAGGCCCGTCGATTGACGGGCCTTTTCAAGTGGGCGCGCTTCAAGCAGCGGTCTTTGCCGACTGCTTTAGCTGGGCTTCGGGAAAGTGAAGGTGGAACCAGGTGAAATTTTCCTCGGTCACTTCCACGCTCGCCGAGCCTTGATGCAGGCTCATGATCGACTGCACGATGGCAAGGCCAAGACCGGTCCCCCCTTCGCTTCGTGCTCGGCTCTTATCTACGCGGTAGAACCGTTCAAACAAATGCGCATGGTGTTCCTTGGCGATCCCGCGGCCCGGGTTGCCGACGCTCAAGGTCGTGCCGCTACCACCGCGTTGCACTTTCACGTAGACCGTGCGACCGCGAGGGCAGTAGCGAATCGCATTTGACACCAGGTTCGAGACGGCTCGTTGAATCATCAGGCGGTTACCGCGCACCACGTCATCACTGCCAGAGATCTGCAGCTGGATCTCGCCATCCTCTGCCGAAATGCTGAAGAGATCACACACCCGCTGAACTTCATCGACCAGGGACACAGGTTCGAACTCCACCATGGATGCCGGATGACTGACCTGAGCGAGGAACAGCATGTCGGAAACCATGCGGCTCATGCGGTCCAGCTCTTCTGTGCACGACTCCAGCACTTCCCTGTACTCGGGAAGGGATCGCTCTCTGGTCAGTGCAACTTGGGCTTTACCCATCAGGTTGGATAGCGGCGCTCGCAGTTCGTGAGCAAGATCGTCAGAAAACTGCGAGAGCTGCTGAACCCCGTCATCCAGGCGAGCCAGCATGATGTTGATACCGTCGGCGAGCTCTTTGAGTTCTGCTGGCATTCCATTAGTCGGCAGACGATGGTCAAGACTCTCGGTGGAGATCTTCGAGGCGACTTTCAGGAACTTGGTCAGAGGCAGCAGACCTCTGCGTACGGTCCACCAGCCGATTGCGAGGATCAGCGCGATGATGAGCGGGGAAATCATCAGGGCCCAGGTGAGCAATGCATCAAGCAGCGCTTCATTGGACGACTGGTCCATAGTCATGTACACGCTGACTTCGGTTCCGTCGCCCAAATTCATGGTGCGAGAAGCTGTCAGCAAGGGGCGGTCCTGGGTGTCGCGCCACTCATGTTCCTTCGGCTGTGCGGATGGTTGAAACTTGTGCACCTCCACGTTGACCTGCTTCGAGCCAATCGAGAGCAGGGGCGTTTCACTCTGCGCCGACTCGAAAATGCTGACGTACAGGTTGTTGTGGCCCATCACCAGATCCACAAGCTGATGTGCGTCTGCGTTGACTCCTGAGATGTCGGAAATCATGGACAGGTTGTGAGCCATGCCCGCCATCTTCACTTCCAGGTCACTGCGGGCATTTCGCTCTAGCGCCTGACCCACCATCAGATACCCGAAGGTGGCGAACAGAAGCAGCAACGCTGCGCTCATCAACCCCACCTTTAATCCCAGCTTTGCAGCCAGGCTGAATGGCCTCATGCGCGTTCCTCAAAAACGTACCCTACGCCACGAAGCGTGTGAATGAGCTTGGTTTCAAACGGGTCATCGATCTTTGAGCGAAGGCGCCGGATAGCGACATCGATGACGTTGGTATCGCAGTCAAAATTCATGTCCCAGACCAACGAAATGATCTGAGAACGAGTCAGCGCTTCGCCCGTCCTGCTCATAAGCAGGTGCAGGAGCGTAAATTCCTTTGTGGTGAGATCGATGCGTGTGCCAGCGCGGAAAACCCGATGGCGCACTGAGTCGAGTTCCAAGTCGGCAATTTTCAGCGAACTCTTCTCGACTAATTCATCACCACGCCGCTGCAGCGAACGGATTCGAGCGAGCAGCTCCGGGAATTCGAAGGGTTTGACAAGGTAATCGTCGGCTCCGCCATCCAAGCCTTTGAGCTTGTCGTTGATGCGACCACGAGCGGTCAGCATGATGATGCGGACCCGGCTGGTTTTCCTGATGGTTTCCAAAAGGTCCCAACCGTCGATGCCAGGAAGGTTTACGTCCAGCAGAACCAACGAATAGACGTTAGTATTGAACAAGTGCAGGGCGTCAACACCATTGTGCACGATATCTACGACATACCCGCTTTCGGATAGGCCCTGCTGAAGATATTCGGCAGTTTTAATTTCGTCTTCCACAACTAGAACGCGCATAACTTATCTCAAGGTGTGAGGAAGGAATTGGCCTAATCCGCCAAGACTGTGGTTGCAGGCAGTTTGAAGGTTCGGCTGAGTGCATGACATCTGGTAGTCGCTACCTCTGTCCATACGCCGGGGTCACCTGAGGACGCTTGAATCTTAACGCGAAGACGCTGGCCGCGGCGAAATCCTACAAATTTGTAATGTAGCCGCAAGATTGCTGACAGTCATGACGGCTTTCCCTACTGAGCTTAGCGGATTCTGTGGCTTGCAGCGGTTATCAGTCCTCAGGACTGACAGGAGGATTCGGCCGAGAGGGGTGGCGTTTCTGCCAAGCTGCTCAGCATTTATGGCGTTCAATCCTACAAGCTCAAGCTCCGAGTGGTAGCAAGCCACCGATCGTTCGCCCCTTTGATAACGGGCTTAAACCGGCCAGCATGCATGGCTTTTCATCTTAATTGGGCAAGAATAATTACTTTACAATCTATTACATGTCCAAATTGTAATTTCACAATCATCTTGTCGTTAGCCGCTTTTGCTAGTTTAAGAACAGCACACAGGCAGCGCTGCTTTGGGCCAGTCTCATCTGAAGCAGCATGGCGGGAGTAACGATACCCTGCTCACGCCAATGCATTCACCTTGGAACCATACGCTCCTTTGGTAAGGTGAATTTTAGCGCCCCGCCATGGGCGCTTTTTTATTAATGGACTTCTCATGAAAACAACTATATCGGCTATTGCCGCGTTCATGCTTTTCTCTGCACTGTCGACAAATGCCCAAAGTAGCGTTCAGATCAACGACGATCTTGAGCAGTCTGCCAGGAAGGCTACAGAACGCTATGCACAGAGCGTGAAGAAACCCATGCCCGAGCTTGAAGATTACGCATACGGTATGGATTTGGACGTTGGCAAGTTGGTGTACGTCTCGCCTAGCGTGCGGTACTGCGGGAATGTGAGAAGCATGATGACTTACGAGGATTCCAAGGGCGAACTGCACATGGTTCGCTACCTCGTGAAAGGTGAGTGCATCAACAGCCGGTAAGCGGTGACCGAGTGCTTTCCTCTACACCCGACTCAAAGCAACTCGATGCCCAATCGCCTTAGAAGTAGGGCAAATCCTCCGAAGCTCGCCATGGTGATGAGGATGCTGGAGATAAGTGTTGGCCAGAATCCCAACTTGGGCAGCAGTGCCGGAAACGCGATAAACATCGGCAGCGTTGGAATCACATACCAGAACGTGTACCAGGCATGATTGGAAATCTTCTCCATGCTCTGGTTCTCCAAGTAGAGCCAGATGAGCGTCAAGACGGTGACCAATGGCAGGGCGGCAACCAAGCCGCCCAGCTTGTCACTGCGCTTTGCCAGCTCAGACACGATAATCACTATCGCGGCAGTGACCAGGTACTTCGTAATGATCCAAGCCATCGCTGAACCTACTTGAGCTAGTGGAGTGGATCTCCTGGGATCATTCGCCAGGCACTCACGACGTGCTTGGGGGAACCGCAGAATTCGGAAAAAATCGTACGCTAAGCTAACGGTGTTCTCGTGACAGCTCTTTGACTAGGCTTTCTAAGGGGTCGTCTCAGAAAACGGAAAATAAAGCACGCTAAGGCATAGCCGAACCTGCCAAGCTTGCTCCACCCTGTAGTGACGCGATCAGCGGGCAGGAAACGTTCCCCCTTCGCGCATGGCAGGCGCACACCAACTCAGACAGCACGGCCTCCATGCGCGCCAGGTCAGCCATTTTCTCGCGCACGTCCTTGAGCTTGTGCTCGGCCAGACTGCTGGCTTCCTCGCAATGGGTGCCATCCTCCAGCCGCAGCAGCTCGGCGATCTCATCCAGGCTGAAGCCCAGCCGCTGGGCTGATTTCACGAAGCGCACCCGCGTTACATCCGCCTCGCCATAGCGGCGGATGCTGCCATAGGGCTTGTCAGGCTCCAGCAACAAGCCCTTGCGCTGATAGAAACGGATGGTCTCCACATTGACCCCGGCCGCCTTGGCGAAAACGCCAATGGTCAGGTTCTCCAAATTGTTTTCCATATCGCTTGACTCCGTACATGAGTACGGAAGTAAGGTTACGCTATCCAATTTCAATTCGAAAGGACAAGCGCATGTCTGAACCAAAAACCGGGCGCGGCGCGCTCTTCACTGGAGGGCTTGCCGCCATCCTCGCCTCGGCTTGCTGCCTCGGGCCGTTGGTTCTGATCGCCTTGGGGTTCAGCGGCGCTTGGATCGGCAACTTGGCGGTGTTGGAACCCTATCGCCCCATCTTTATCGGCGTGGCGCTGGTGGCGTTGTTCTTCGCCTGGCGGCGCATCTACCGGCAGGCAGCGGCCTGCAAACCGGGTGAGGTCTGCGCGATTCCCCAAGTGCGAGCTACTTACAAGCTCATTTTCTGGATCGTGGCCGCGCTGGTTCTGGTCGCGCTCGGATTTCCCTACGTCATGCCATTTTTCTACTGATCGGAGTTCACCATGAAGAAACTGTTTGCCTCCCTCGCCCTCGCCGCCGTTGTTGCCCCCGTCTGGGCCGCCACCCAGACCGTCACGCTGTCCGTACCGGGCATGACCTGCTCCGCCTGCCCGATCACTGTCAAGAAGGCGATTTCCAAGGTCGAAGGCGTCAGCAAAGTTGACGTGACTTTCGAGACACGCCAAGCGGTCGTCACCTTCGACGATGCCAAGACCAGCGTGCAGAAGCTGACCAAGGCAACCGCAGACGCGGGCTATCCGTCCAGCGTCAAGCAGTGAGTCACTGAAAACGGCACCGCAGCACAACGGACGTCATTGTCTGGCGCCACAAACGATAAAGGATCTGTTGCATGACCCATCTAAAAATCACCGGCATGACTTGCGACTCGTGCGCGGCGCACGTCAAGGAAGCGCTGGAAAAAGTGCCAGGCGTGCAGTCGGCGCTGGTGTCCTATCCGAAGGGCACAGCGCAACTCGCCATCGTGCCGGGCACATCGCCGGACGCGCTGACTGCCGCCGTGGCCGGACTGGGCTACAAGGCAACGCTAGCCGATGCGCCACTGGCGGACAACCGCGTCGGACTGCTCGACAAGGTGCGGGGATGGATGGCCGCCGCCGAAAAGCACAGTGGCAACGAGCCCCCGGTGCAGGTAGCGGTCATTGGCAGCGGTGGAGCCGCGATGGCGGCGGCGCTGAAGGCCGTCGAGCAAGGCGCGCAGGTCACGCTGATCGAGCGCGGCACCATCGGCGGCACCTGCGTCAATGTCGGCTGTGTGCCGTCCAAGATCATGATCCGCGCCGCCCACATCGCCCATCTGCGCCGGGAAAGCCCGTTCGATGGCGGTATTGCGGCAACTGTGCCTACGATTGACCGCAGTAAGCTGCTGGCCCAGCAGCAGGCCCGCGTCGACGAACTGCGGCACGCCAAGTACGAAGGCATCCTGGGCGGTAATCCGGCCATCACCGTTGTGCACGGTGAGGCGCGCTTCAAGGACGACCAGAGCCTTACCGTCCGTTTGAACGAGGGTGGCGAGCGCGTCGTGATGTTCGACCGCTGCCTGGTCGCCACGGGTGCCAGCCCGGCGGTCCCGCCGATTCCGGGGTTGAAAGAGTCACCCTACTGGACTTCCACCGAGGCCCTGGCGAGCGACACCATTCCCGAACGCCTTGCCGTAATCGGCTCGTCGGTGGTGGCGCTGGAGCTGGCGCAAGCCTTTGCCCGGCTGGGCAGCAAGGTCACGGTCCTGGCGCGCAATACCTTGTTCTTCCGTGAAGACCCGGCCATCGGCGAGGCGGTGACAGCCGCTTTCCGTGCCGAGGGCATCGAGGTGCTGGAGCACACGCAAGCCAGCCAGGTCGCCCATATGGACGGTGAATTCGTGCTGACCACCACGCACGGTGAATTGCGCGCCGACAAACTGCTGGTTGCCACCGGTCGGACACCGAACACGCGCAGCCTCGCGCTGGACGCAGCGGGGGTCACTGTCAATGCGCAAGGTGCCATCGTCATCGACCAAGGCATGCGCACGAGCAACCCGAACATCTACGCGGCCGGCGACTGCACCGACCAGCCGCAGTTCGTCTATGTGGCGGCAGCGGCCGGCACCCGTGCCGCGATCAACATGACCGGCGGCGATGCGGCGCTCGACCTGACCGCAATGCCGGCCGTGGTGTTCACCGATCCGCAAGTGGCGACCGTGGGCTACAGCGAGGCGGAAGCCCACCACGACGGGATCGAGACCGACAGCCGCACCTTGACCTTGGACAACGTGCCGCGTGCGCTCGCCAACTTCGACACACGCGGCTTCATCAAGTTGGTTATCGAGGAAGGCAGCCATCGGCTGATCGGCGTACAGGCGGTCGCGCCGGAAGCGGGTGAACTGATCCAGACGGCGGCTCTGGCCATTCGCAACCGCATGACGGTGCAGGAACTGGCCGACCAGTTGTTCCCCTACCTGACGATGGTCGAGGGGTTGAAGCTCGCGGCGCAGACCTTCAACAAGGATGTGAAGCAGCTTTCCTGCTGCGCCGGGTGAGAAAAAGGAGGTGTTCAATGAACGCCTACACGGTGTCCCGGCTGGCTCTTGATGCCGGGGTGAGCGTGCATATCGTGCGCGACTACCTGCTGCGCGGATTGCTGCGCCCGGTGGCGTGCACACCAGGCGGCTACGGCTTGTTCGATGACGCCGCCTTGCAACGGCTGTGCTTCGTGCGGGCGGCCTTCGAGGCGGGCATCGGCCTCGACGCGCTGGCGCGGCTGTGCCGGGCGCTGGATGCGGCGGACGGCGACGAAGCGGCCGCGCAGCTTGCCCTGCTGCGTCAGTTCGTCGAGCGTCGGCGCGAAGCGTTGGCCGATCTGGAAGTGCAGTTGGCCACCCTGCCGACCGAGCCGGCACAGCACGCGGAGAGTCTGCCATGAACAACCCCGAGCGCTTGCCGTCCGAGACGCACAAACCGATCACCGGCTACCTGTGGGGCGGACTGGCTGTGCTGACTTGCCCCTGCCACCTGCCCATCCTCGCTGTCGTGCTGGCCGGCACAACCGCCGGTGCTTTCCTCGGCGAGCATTGGGTCATCGCGGCGCTCGGTTTGACCGGCCTGTTCCTTCTGTCCCTGTCGCGGGCGTTGCGGGCATTCAGGGAAAGAGAATGAGCGCTTTCCGGCCGGATGGATGGACGACGCCGGAACTGGCCCAAGCGGTCGAGCGCGGGCAGCTTGAACTGCACTACCAGCCCGTCGTCGATCTGCGCAGTGGTGGGATTGTCGGCGCGGAAGCCCTGTTGCGCTGGCGTCATCCGACGCTTGGACTATTGCCACCGGGCCAGTTCCTGCCCGTGGTCGAATCGTCCGGCCTGATGCCTGAAATCGGCGCTTGGGTGCTGGGCGAAGCCTGCCGCCAGATGCGTGACTGGCGAATGCTGGCATGGCGACCGTTCCGGCTGGCCGTCAATGCTTCGGCGAGCCAAGTGGGACCGGACTTCGACGGGTGGGTAAAGGGCGTGCTGGCTGATGCCGAGTTGCCCGCCGAGTATCTCGAAATCGAGCTGACCGAATCGGTCGCGTTTGGTGATCCGGCGATCTTCCCCGCCCTGGACGCCTTGCGGCAGATCGGTGTGCGCTTCGCCGCCGATGACTTCGGGACGGGGTATTCCTGTCTGCAACATCTGAAGTGCTGCCCAATCAGCACGCTCAAGATCGACCAATCGTTTGTCGCCGGGCTCGCCAACGACCGCCGCGACCAAACCATCGTGCACACCGTGATTCAGCTTGCGCACGGGCTGGGCATGGATGTGGTGGCTGAAGGCGTGGAAACATCGGCGAGTCTTGATCTATTGCGACAAGCGGACTGCGACACAGGACAAGGCTTCCTGTTCGCGAAGCCAATGCCGGCGGCGGCATTCGCCGTCTTCGTCAGTCAATGGAGGGGTGCCACCATGAATGCAAGTGACTCGACCACCACCAGTTGCTGCGTGTGCTGCAAGGAAATCCCGCTCGATGCCGCCTTCACCCCGGAAGGCGCGGAATACGTCGAGCACTTCTGCGGGTTGGAGTGTTATCAACGCTTCGAAGCGCGTGCCAAGACAGGGAACGAAACCGATGCCGATCCGAACGCCTGCGACTCGCTACCGTCAGATTGAGGCATACCCTAACTGGATGTCAGGCAGGGCCGCGCCGCTTAGTCAGAATAGAGTCATCTTTCGCATTTTTGACACATGCCTGCGAAGGTCATAGATTTCAGCCTGACAGAAACGGGGTTTGAGGCACAACGGAACAGAAGGAGCACTTAAGCCGCCTTCAACCAAGGAGACATCGTGCAGGGGCACCGCATCGGCTACGTCCGGGTCAGCAGCTTCGACCAGAACCCGGAACGCCAGCTGGAACAGACACAGGTGAGCAAGGTGTTCACCGACAAGGCATCGGGCAAGGACACCCAGCGCCCCCAGCTCGAAGCGCTGCTGAGCTTCGTCCGCGAAGGCGATACAGTGGTGGTGCACAGCATGGACCGGCTGGCCCGCAACCTCGATGACCTGCGTCGCTTGGTACAGAAGCTGACTCAACGCGGCGTGCGCATCGAGTTCCTGAAGGAGGGCCTGGTGTTCACTGGCGAGGACTCGCCGATGGCCAACCTGATGCTGTCGGTGATGGGGGCCTTCGCTGAGTTCGAGCGCGCCCTGATCCGCGAGCGGCAGCGTGAGGGCATCACCTTGGCCAAGCAGCGTGGCGCGTACCGGGGCCGCAAGAAAGCCCTGTCCGATGAGCAGGCTGCTACCCTGCGGCAGCGAGCGACGGCCGGCGAGCCCAAGGCGCAGCTTGCCCGCGAGTTCAACATCAGCCGGGAAACCCTCTACCAGTACCTCCGCACGGACGACTGACACATGCCGCGTCGCTTGATCCTCTCGGCCACGGAGCGGGGCACCCTGCTCGCGTTGCCAGAAAGCCAGGATGACCTGATCCGCTACTACACCTTCAACGACTCCGACCTGTCGCTGATCCGTCAGCGGCGCGGCGACGCCAACCGCCTCGGCTTCGCCGTGCAACTCTGCCTGCTGCGCTACCCCGGCTATGCGTTGGGCACTGACAGCGAGCTGCCCGAACCGGTCATCCTGTGGGTGGCCAAGCAAGTCCAGACCGATCCGGCGAGTTGGACGAAGTACGGCGAGCGCGATGTGACCCGTCGCGAGCACGCCCAGGAACTGCGCACCTACCTTCAACTGGCCCCGTTCGGCCTGTCCGACTTCCGCGCCCTGGTGCGCGAGCTGACCGAACTGGCCCAGCAGACCGACAAGGGCTTGCTGCTGGCCGGCCAGGCGCTGGAGAGCCTGCGGCAGAAGCGACGCATCCTGCCGGCGTTGAGCGTGATCGACCGGGCTTGCTCGGAGGCCATTGCACGGGCCAATCGGCGGGTCTACCGCGCCCTGGTTGAACCGCTCACGGACTCGCATCGGGCCAAGCTGGACGAGCTGTTGAAGCTCAAGGCCGGCAGCAGCATCACCTGGTTGACCTGGCTGCGCCAGGCACCGCTGAAACCCAACTCTCGGCACATGCTTGAGCACATCGAGCGGCTGAAGACATTTCAGCTGGTGGACTTGCCCGAAGTCCTGGGCCGGCACATCCACCAGAACCGCCTGCTCAAGCTGGCCCGCGAGGGTGGGCAGATGACGCCCAAAGACCTCGGCAAGTTCGAGCCGCAGCGGCGCTATGCGACCCTGGCCGCCGTGGTGCTGGAGAGCACTGCAACCGTGATTGATGAGCTGGTGGATCTGCACGACCGCATCCTAGTCAAGCTGTTCAGCGGCGCGAAGCACAAGCATCAGCAGCAGTTCCAGAAGCAGGGCAAGGCGATCAACGACAAGGTGCGCCTGTACTCCAAGATCGGCCAGGCGCTGCTGGAGGCCAAGGAAGCCGGCAGCGACCCCTATGCCGCCATCGAGGCGGTGATCCCCTGGGACGAGTTCACCGAGAGCGTCAGCGAAGCCGAGCTGCTGGCCCGGCCGGAGGGCTTCGACCACCTGCACCTGGTCGGCGAGAACTTCGCCACCCTGCGCCGCTACACGCCGGCTCTGCTGGAGGTATTGGAGCTGCGCGCCGCCCCGGCCGCGCAGGGCGTGCTGGCAGCCGTGCAGACGCTGCGCGAGATGAACGCCGACAACCTGCGCAAGGTGCCGGCCGATGCTCCCACCGCCTTCATCAAGCCGCGCTGGAAGCCACTGGTGATCACCCCGGAAGGCCTCGACCGGCGCTTCTACGAAATCTGCGCCCTGTCCGAGCTGAAGAACGCCCTGCGCTCCGGCGACATCTGGGTCAAGGGCTCGCGGCAGTTCCGCGACTTCGACGACTACCTGTTGCCGGCCGAGAAGTTCGCCGCGCTCAAGCGGGAACAGGCCCTGCCGCTGGCGATCAACCCGAACAGCGACCAGTATCTGGAAGAGCGCTTGCAGCTGCTGGACGAGCAGTTGGCCACTGTCGCCCGCCTGGCCAAGGACAACGAGCTGCCCGATGCCATCCTCACCGAGTCCGGGTTGAAGATCACCCCGCTGGATGCGGCGGTGCCGGATCGGGCGCAGGCGCTGATCGACCAGACCAGTCAGTTACTGCCGCGCATCAAGATCACCGAACTGCTGATGGACGTGGACGACTGGACGGGCTTCAGCCGCCACTTCACCCACCTGAAGGACGGGGCCGAGGCCAAAGACCGGACGTTGCTGCTGTCCGCGATCCTCGGTGATGCGATCAACCTCGGGCTGACCAAGATGGCCGAGTCGAGCCCCGGTCTGACCTACGCCAAGCTGTCCTGGCTGCAAGCCTGGCACATCCGCGACGAGACCTATTCGGCGGCCCTGGCCGAGCTGGTCAACCACCAGTACCAGCATGCCTTCGCCGCCCACTGGGGCGACGGCACCACCTCATCCTCCGATGGCCAGCGTTTCCGGGCTGGCGGCCGGGGCGAGAGCACCGGACACGTCAACCCGAAGTACGGCAGTGAGCCGGGACGGCTGTTCTACACCCATATCTCCGACCAGTACGCGCCGTTCAGCACCCGCGTGGTGAATGTCGGCGTGCGCGATTCCACCTATGTGCTCGACGGCCTGCTGTACCACGAGTCCGACCTGCGGATCGAGGAGCACTACACCGACACGGCCGGCTTCACCGATCACGTCTTCGCCCTGATGCACCTGCTGGGCTTCCGTTTCGCGCCGCGCATCCGCGACCTCGGCGAAACCAAGCTGTACGTGCCGCAGGGCGTGCAGACCTACCCGACGCTGCGGCCGCTGATCGGCGGCACCCTGAACATCAAGCACGTCCGCGCCCATTGGGACGACATCCTGCGCCTGGCCAGCTCGATCAAACAGGGCACCGTCACTGCCTCGCTGATGCTGCGCAAGCTCGGCAGCTATCCGCGCCAGAACGGCCTGGCCGTGGCCCTGCGCGAGCTGGGCCGGATCGAACGCACGCTGTTCATCCTAGACTGGCTGCAAAGTGTTGAGCTGCGCCGCCGCGTGCATGCCGGCCTGAACAAAGGTGAGGCGCGCAACTCGCTGGCCAGGGCGGTGTTCTTCAACCGCCTTGGGGAAATCAGGGATCGGAGCTTCGAGCAGCAGCGCTACCGGGCCAGCGGCCTCAACCTGGTGACGGCGGCTATCGTGCTGTGGAACACGGTGTACCTGGAGCGCGCCACCCAGGGGTTGGTCGAGGCCGGCAAGCCGGTGGACGGCGAGCTGCTGCAATTCCTGTCGCCGCTGGGCTGGGAGCACATCAACCTCACCGGCGATTACGTCTGGCGGCAGAGCCGCAGACTGGAAGACGGGAAGTTTCGGCCCCTACGGATGCCCGGAAAACCTTAGCGTACGATTTTTTCCGAATTCTGCGAGCCCCCCTGCTTCTGCTGTCGCCTATCCATCCTTACCTTTCCTCGACAACACCCCCCCGACGTTGGCGGCGGTGTGTTGATCAGGTGTCTACCGGCCGATCAATGCGACGGCGACGGAACGTTCTCGTGGAAAGCTGCGCGCTCGATCTGAATGGTGCAGTGATGGATTTCGAACGCGTCGCTGACTGCATCCACGACGGCCGCTAGCACAGCATCTCCATCTGCTGCGTCTCGGACGACCACGTGCGACGTCATCACGTTGCTTCCGCTGCTGACGGCCCAAACGTGCAAGTCATGGACATCCGTGACGCCGTCGACCTTGAGGATCGTGGCCTCGATTGCCGCCACGTTGAGCCCCCGGGGTACACCTTCCATAAGAATCCCCAGGCTCTCTCGAAGCAATTGCCAAGTCCGCGGCAATACCCAAAGGCCGATCGCTACGGCGACAACCGTGTCGACCCAGGTCCAGCCGGTAAAGCGGATAATGAGGGCTGCGATGATCACGCCCAACGATCCGAGCATGTCGCTCCAGACTTCGAGGTAGGCGCCTTTGACGTTGAGGCTCTCGTTGCTGGCAGATGCCAGCAGTCGCATTGAAATCAGGTTGATGATCAGGCCGACAATTGCGATCCACATCATCGCCCCGGTGGCGATCTCCGCCGGCATGAAGAAGCGCTGGTAGGCCTCGTACAAGATGTACATCGCCACCAGGAAGAGCAGCACGGCGTTGAACGTGGAGGCTAGGATCTCCAACCGCGCATAGCCAAAGGTTCTTTTCTGATCCGCCGGCCGCTTTGCGATCTGAAGCGCAATCAACGAAATTGCCAAAGCGGCGGTGTCGGTGAACATGTGAGACGCATCCGACAGCAACGCCAGGCTGCCGGTAATCCATGCGCCGATCACTTCAGCGATCATGAAGCTACCGGTCAGGACCAATGCCATGACTAGTTTCTTCTGATGCCCCTCACGAAGCGCGGCACTGCCATGATCATGATTCGATCCCACGTATTTCTCCTTGCACAGGGTAGTGGTCGCGTTGGATTTCCAGTGTGGCCATGCGCTAATGGGTGGCTTGGCCGCACTGGCTGCAGAATTTTGCTCCTGCTGTCAGGGATGAGCCGCAGGCCGTGCAACCACTCGATAGTGGTGTTCCGCAGTTTAGACAAAAGCGTGCGGACGGGGCGTTTGCGGTCCGGCAGTGCCTGCAAGTCTGCAGATCTTTGATTGGGGCTTGAGCTATTACGCGACCATCCTCAATCACCCGGTCATTACTGTCGCAGGATTGCTGCTGCTCGAAGCGACCATGCCGGTCATGTCGATCACTCCCGTGCCCACTACCGTGATGCTTGCCACCGCCGTGGTTGCCACGGCCGTGGTGGCCGCCCAATAAATTTTTGAGAAAACTCATGGTATTCGTCCCTCATCGATAGGTGACATCAGCACGAGCAAAAGGTGAAAGAAGTGTTCTGCTCGTTAGAATGACTTTTAAGTTAAAGTAAAAGTTCAAAATTAGCGTACGACAAAACGAAGCTGGTTTGTTTATGAAATTTAATTTAATTCGCCAGATGGCATTGACTACTCAAAGAGTCGGACCTGTCCGATTTTTTATCATAGCCTGAGCATTTACAATCGAAAAAGTCATTATCGCGATTCTGTCAGCATTGTAATCGCGAAGTCATCATGACGTTATCGTGTGGCGGAAATAATGCGCCTAGCGAGAGCTAATTTCTCATTTAATCCTATGCCTCACACATCCTAAGCGTCCTCAGGCTAAGGGGATCAAGGTCTCTGGCGCTCTGTACGGCCTGATTCGCTCAGTGTCTGTCGATGGCTTGCCGTTTAGCTCCCGACTATTCATAACCAGCGCCATGGATGAGCAGCTCCCTAGAGTTTGATAATGACACCTTCTAAATCCATTGTTCACATCCTGTTAAGTAAATGGATCCATGCTATTCGCAAAGTTAGACAGGAAGGCATCAGCACCAATTTACTCATCGCGCTAGTAACTTTTTGGTTGTTGTTGTTCGTGAACGCTGAGCTTTGGCGTGTGCTCTGGCGCCTGGCATTCAACACTGATGAAGTTAACTGGTTGCTCGCCGCCAGCCTGCCAGTCGTAGTGTTCGTTTGGGTGTTCACCGTACTTAGCTTGCTGTCATGGTCAAGACTCGCAAAACCTCTGCTGTGCCTGGTGCTGATCAGCGCGTCGTTCGCCAGCTACTTCATGAGTGCTTACGGCATCGTCATTGATTACACGATGTTCACCAACGTCGTGGAGACCGACGTCGGTGAGGTGTCCGAGCTACTGAACTGGAAACTTGGCCTCTGGGTGGCAATGGTAGGGGTATTGCCCGTCTACCTGATCTGTCTGGTGCCCCTGCGACGCAAGCCCTGGACCAAAGCGTTGGGTAGCAGACTCATCGTCCTGTCGCTCGCACTGGTAACCCTTGCTGGTATCGTGCTGAGCCAGTACCAGTCTTATGCCTCCCTCCTACGCAACAATCGGGAGATCCGGCTCATTCTGGTTCCCACCAATTTGTTTGCTGCCGGTCATGGTTACCTGAAACGCAAGCTGGCCACACCGAAAGCGCTGACCTCCATTGGTACCGACGCCGTGGTGACCAGGCAGGGAGCGGCTCGCAAACCCAAGCTGCTGGTACTGGCAGTGGGGGAAACCGCACGTTCCGCCAACTTCTCCCTTAATGGCTACTCCCGCGATACGAATCCAGAGCTGGAAAAGCGCAATGTCATCAGCTTCTCGAATGTGAGCTCGTGCGGCACTGCCACTGCGGTTTCCCTGCCATGCATGTTCTTGGACGTCGGGAGGGATGAGTACAAGGACGGCTTGGCCAAGAGCCGAGAAGGGCTGCTCGATGTGCTTCAGCGGGCAGGCATCAGTGTCATGTGGACTGATAACAATTCGGGCTGCAAAGGGGTCTGTGATCGGGTGCCAAACCACAAGGCTACCCAACACGCAGATGCTCAACTGTGTACCAGCGACGAGTGCAAGGACGGGGTGCTGCTTTCGGAGATGGAGGACTTCATCAAGCGTCAGGAAGGCGATGCAGTCCTGGTGCTCCACTACAAAGGTAGTCACGGCCCGGCCTACTACAAGCGCTACCCCCCGCAGTTCAAGAAATTCGGGCCGGTCTGCGAGACCAATGAGCTCGACAAATGTAAGCAGCAGGAGGTGATCAATGCCTACGACAATTCGATCCTCTACACCGACTACGTGACGGCCGGGCTGATCGACATCCTGGCTGCGAATACCAAATTCGACACTGCGCTCATGTACGTCTCAGATCACGGAGAGTCACTGGGAGAGGGTGGTCTTTACCTGCATGGGCTGCCCTATGCGATGGCCCCAGATGAGCAAACCAAGGTGCCATTGGTGCTCTGGATGTCTGATTCTCTCGCGAAAAGCGAACGCCTCAATGTGGGCTGCTTGAAAGCACAGACGAGCTCGCCACTGAGCCACGACAACCTGTTCCACACCGTACTCGGGATGATGAACGTCCAGACATCCTCGTATCGCTCAGCTCTTGATTTTACTGCCCCTTGCAAGACTTTGACCGGAAGCACCTACTCAGGCCTCTAATGCTGCAACGGGCTGAACACGTGAGGTCGATAGCGATTCCACATCGAGCTGCTTTGACAGCAGCCAGAAGCTCGACTAACTACATAGCAGTACTCAACAACCCAAGCGGAAAAGGAAATTTGCATGAGCATCAAGCCAGGCCCTAAACGCACCAACGAAGATGGCACTCCGGACAAGAGGCAGCGGGTCACGCCTGAGAAGCAGAAGGATCACCCAGACCTGAAACCCCACAAGCATAAAAAGGGGGAGTAGGGCAGAAAAGCAGCTTTTCGGAGCTGCTTTTTTATCTGCAGACAGTGTCCTGAAAAGCTCTCTAGCCCAGGAATGTCAGGCATGAAAGGACGGCTGAAGCCACCTGATGCCACTACCACAGCACGCGTAGTGAAATTCGCTCCGTTGGCGGTGCGAACCTCAAATGCCTTGCCCTTCTGTACGACCGCCACCACTCGGGTACCGCCCTGAAAAGGGAGCTGAAACTCGGCGGCGTATGCCTCCAGGTACTGCACCACTTCATTTCGCACCGGGTAGTCCTTGGGATCGCCAAGAAACGCTCGCCCCGGCAGCGCTGAGTACTCCGATGGTGAGAACAACTGCAAGCTTTCGTAGTAGTTACGCCAGTTACCGCCCGGGGATGTCTGCTCATCCAAGATGAGGTAATCCAAGCCGTGCTGCTGTAAATGCCAGCCAGTCGCCAAACCTGCTTGCCCACCACCGATAACGACCACATCCAGAACGCGATCCAACTCATTCATATATGCGCACTCATGCATATCTAAAGGCAAAAAAAGGCCGGACTACGGACAGCAGATCGATACTAGACCTTTGGTTCGCTGGAGCAGGCCCTCCAGTCGCTCGACGATCGACCCACCATTTACTTCATAGAACACCTGCCGACCCACCTTGGTGGCCTTCACGATCTTGGCGTCATGCAATACCTGCAGGTGCCTGGAGATCACCGAGCGCTCCTGTGGCAGCTCTTTGGCGATTTCGCCGACATCCGCCCGGCCGAGCAAAAGTACGCGCTTGAAAACCGCGACTCTGGAAGGCTCGCAAAGCGCTTTGAAGAAGGTCTCGTCTAGCGACTCGATGGCGGCTTCGATGGCTTGAGCACGGAGATTTTGGTTGGTCGTCATGCAGCCAATATATGTGCATGAACGCGCACATGTAAAGCCACCCATCATCGAGGGGTTGCGACACATTCGAAAAAGCGTATATTCGAAAAACCATATACACTCAGGGTACCAAGTGATGACTGGCAAGACCCGCGTTCTGTTTGTTTGCACCGCAAACGCCGCTCGCTCCCAGCTCGCCGAAGCTTTGCTCCGGCACACAGACCCTGTGCATTTCGAAGTTTTTAGCGCAGGTACCCAGCCTGGCCAAGTCGATCCGCGCACCTATGACGCCCTCGAATATCTCGATATCGATACCAAGGCTCTACGCAGCAAGTCCATCGACGAGTTTGCAGGGGAACGGTTCGACTACTTGATTACGCTCTGCGACAAGGCAGCCCATGAGTGCCTTACTTTGCCTGCCCTCGGCGAGGTTCTGGCGTGGAACTTCGAAGACCCTGTTACCAGTGACCAACACGATGCCTTCCGACGCACGCTTCATGAGATTCATGAGCGCATCAAAATGTTCGTCCTCGTGAAAACTAAACACTGAGAATTGCTATGACTGACTCGCTGACACCTACCAAGGTTTTCAAATGCCTCGCCGACGAGAACCGCATTCGGATGATGCTGCTGATCTCTCGCGAGGAAGAACTCTGCGTCTGTGAACTGACCTGCGCGCTGGAAGAAAGCCAGCCCAAGGTTTCCCGCCACCTGGCGCAACTGCGCACGTGTGACCTGCTGGAAGACCGGCGTCAGGGCCAGTGGGTTTATTACCGCCTGCATCCATCGCTTCCCGGCTGGGTACGTGAGGTCCTGGCGACGACGCTGGAGGCCAACCGCGAATGGCTGAGTGCTAGCACTAAACGACTGGACACAATGGGTGACCGCCCTCAACGCGTCGCCTCCTGCTGCTGATCATTGCCGAGAAAAACCGATGAAAGTTCTGTTCCTCTGCACCGCCAATAGCTGCCGCAGCATCCTCTCCGAGGCTGTTTTCAATCATCTGGCCCCGGCCGGCATGAAGGCCTACAGCGCCGGCAGCCAGCCAAAGGGTGATGTGCACCCGCTGTCCATCACCGCGCTGCAGCGTGCTGGTATCTCCACCGAGGGCCTCAGCAGCAAGTCAAGTGACGCGCATGCCGAGCTGGCACCGGACTTTGTCATCACCGTCTGCGACAAGGCCGCTGGCGAAGCCTGCCCCGTGTTCTTCGGACCAGCAGTGAAAGCCCACTGGGGGCTTTCTGACCCTTCTGACCAGCAGGGCAACACCGCCGAACTGGACGCAGCGTTCGACGTCACGCTTGAGCAGATCAAACGACGCCTCAATGCATTCCTCGCGCTGCCTTTCGAACAATTGGATGCCGCCCAGCTTAAGGCCGAGCTGGCCCGTATCGGAACGCTCTGACGTTTAGGGAGATCCACCATGAGCAAAAGCCGACTTTCCTTTCTAGACCGCTACCTGACGGTGTGGATCTTTCTGGCCATGGGCCTGGGCATTGGTCTGGGCAGCCTGTTCCAGGGATTGCCTGCGTGGCTGAATAGCCTGTCGGTAGGCTCGACAAACATCCCCATCGCCATTGGCCTCATCGTAATGATGTACCCACCTCTGGCGAAGGTGAAATACGAGGAGTTGCCACAGGTATTCAAGGACAAGCGCATCCTTGCCCTGTCGCTGATCCAGAACTGGGTGATCGGCCCGGTCCTGATGTTCGGGCTGGCCGTTGTCTTCCTTTCCGACAAGCCTGAGTACATGACCGGCCTGATCCTCATCGGCTTGGCACGCTGCATCGCCATGGTGCTGGTGTGGAACCAGATCGCCGGTGGCAACAACCAGTACGTGGCGGGTCTGGTCGCCTTCAACAGCATTTTCCAGATCCTGTTCTTTAGCGTGTACGCCTGGATCTTCCTGGGGCTGTTGCCGCCGCTGTTTGGCCTTGAAGGTAGCGTCATTGAGACCAGCTTCCTCGATATCGCCCAATCGGTGCTGATCTACCTGGGCATCCCGTTCCTGGCTGGTTTCCTGACCCGCAAGATCCTGATCAGCAGCAAGGGCGAGACCTGGTACCAGGAGCGATTCATCCCGAAGATCAGCCCGCTGACCCTTGTGGCGTTGCTGCTGACCATCGTCGCCATGTTCAGCCTGAAAGGCGACATGGTGCTGCAACTGCCGCTGGATGTGCTGCGCATCGCTATCCCGCTGACCATCTACTTCGTGGTGATGTTCTTCATCAGCTTCTGGATGGGCAAGCTGTTGGAAGCTGACTACCCACGTACCACGGCGCTGGCGTTCACTGCAGCGAGCAACAATTTCGAACTGGCCATTGCCGTGGCCATCGCCACCTTCGGCCTTGCCTCGCCGGTCGCGTTTGCCACCGTCATCGGGCCCTTGGTGGAAGTGCCGGTACTGATCTCCCTGGTGGGCGTGGCCTTGTGGCTCAAGCGCCGCTGGTTCGATCAGCCATCTGGCGCCTTGACTCAGGAGTAAATCATGACCGAACACCATATCCCGAATATCGACAACGATCTGGTCGACCTGCCGACAGCAGACAAACTGGCAGTCGAGCAAAAGTCCACCCATAACCCTCGCATCCTGCTGCTGTACGGATCGACCCGCGAACGCTCGTTCAGCCGCCTGCTGACGGAAGAAGCGGCACGCCTGCTGGAGCACTTCGGTGCCGAGACGCGGATCTTCAATCCGACCGGGCTGCCACTGGCGGATGACGTGCCCGATGACCACCCCATAGTCAAGGAGCTGCGCGACCTGGTGCTGTGGTCGGAAGGCATGGTCTGGTGCTCGCCAGAGCGCCACGGCGCGATGACTGGCGTGTTCAAGTCGCAGATCGACTGGATTCCACTGAGCATGGGCGCCGTGCGCCCCACTCAAGGCAAAACCCTCGCGGTGATGCAGGTCTGCGGCGGCTCGCAGTCTTTCAACGTGGTCAACCAGCTGCGCGTCCTCGGCCGCTGGATGCGCATGTTCACCATCCCTAACCAGTCGTCCGTGCCGAAGGCCTATCTGGAATTCGACGAGGCGGGTCGCATGAAACCCTCTTCGTACTACGACCGTGTTGTCGACGTAATGGAGGAGCTGGTGAAGTTCACCCTGCTGCTTCGTGATCGCTCCGACTACCTGGTCGATCGCTACTCCGAACGTAAAGAGTCGGCTGAAGAACTATCCAAGCGTGTCAATCAACGATCCATTTGAGGCTTTGTGAGCATGCAATTGCACCCGTATTCAGTGTTGGCTAATTCCGAACTGGTCGGCCAGCTGATCTTCACTCCGTGCCCAGGTACCAAGGAGACATCGGTATCTCAGGCTCTGGCAACGTTGCACGATGCCGGCGCAAGCGCGCTGGTAACCCTGATGCCGAGTGAAGAACTGCTGCAGAACGAGATCGATCTGCTTCCCGAGGAGTGCCAACTGCTGGGCCTCGAATGGTTCCACCTGCCGGTCGAGGATGACGAAGCGCCCGGTGAGCCGTTTGCGGCCGCCTGGAAGGCTCACCGGGAACGCCTGAAAGAGCTGGTGATGACCGGTAAGACGATCGCCATTCACTGCAAGGGCGGCTCTGGCCGCACCGGCCTGTTTGCCGCCCGCCTGATGATCGAGTGCGGCATCCCTGTGCAGGAAGCTGTTTCCCAGGTCCAGGCCCTGCGTCCACGTGCGATCCAGAACCCTGCGCACGTTGGGTATATCAACCAGTTCAGCGACACCCTCTGACCTTTCGCTAATCGCGATTCGAGAAAAAGAACATGGCTATCAAAGTAGGTATCAATGGGTTTGGCCGTATTGGTCGCTTGGCGCTTCGCGCCTCCTGGGACTGGCCGGAATTCGAGTTTGTGCAGATCAATGACCCGGCCGGTGACGCCGAGACCCATGCCCATCTGATCAACTTCGATTCGATCCACGGACGCTGGCACCGTGAAGCCCGCGCAGAGGGCGACGCGGTAGTGATCGAGGGCAAGCGCATCAAGGTCACCGCCAACAAGACCATCGCGGACACCGACTGGTCGGGCTGTGACTTGGTCATCGAGGCCAGCGGCAAGATGAAGTCGGTAGCCGTACTCCAGGCCTACCTGGATCAAGGCGTCAAACGTGTGGTCGTCTGCGCTCCAGTGAAGGAGAAAGGCGCACTGAACGTGGTGATGGGCGTCAACCAGCACCTATTCGACCCGGCGCAGCATCGTATCGTCACCGCCGCTTCCTGCACCACTAACTGCCTGGCCCCGGTGGTCAAGGTGATTCACGAGAACCTGGGCATACGCCACGGCTCGATCACCACCATTCACGACCTCACCAATACCCAGAGCATTCTGGATACACCGCACAAGGACCTGCGTCGCGCCCGAGCCTCGGGCATGAGCCTGATCCCGACCACCACGGGATCTGCCACCGCAATCGCCGAGATCTTCCCCGAGCTACGCGGCAAGCTGAATGGTCACGCCGTACGTGTACCACTGGCCAACGCCTCGCTGACCGACTGCGTGTTCGAAGTGGAACGTGAGACAACGGCTGAAGAGGTCAACGCGCTGCTGAAAGCCGCAACCGAAGGACCGCTGAAGGACATCCTGGGCTACGAAGAACGCCCCTTGGTGTCCATCGACTACCGCACCGATCCGCGGTCCTCGATCATCGATGCGCTGTCCACCCTCGTAGTCAACGGTACCCAAGTGAAGATCTACGCCTGGTACGACAACGAGTGGGGCTACGCCAACCGTGCGGTTGAACTAGCACGCCTGGTCGGCGCAGCGGAGTAAATGGCGATCATGAAGGCGTTGTCAGCCCTGTCTGCGGAAGTGCGTCAGTACCTGCTGGTTACCGGCAATTACTGGGCCTTCACCCTTACCGACGGCGCTTTGCGCATGCTGGTGGTACTGCACTTCCATTCGCTGGGCTACACGCCGCTGCAGATCGCGGCGCTGTTCCTGTTCTACGAAGTGTTCGGCGTGATCACTAACCTCGTGGGCGGCTACCTCGGCGCCCGCCTGGGGCTCAACCGCACCATGAACATCGGCCTTGGCATGCAGGTCTTCGCCCTGCTGATGCTCACGGTACCAGCAGCCTCGCTGACGGTGCCGTGGGTGATGGCGGCCCAGGCGCTCTCCGGCATCGCCAAGGACCTGAACAAAATGAGCGCCAAGAGCTCCATCAAGCTCCTGGTGCCGGACAGCCAGCAAGGCATCCTCTACAAATGGGTGGCCATCCTGACGGGCTCGAAGAACGCTCTCAAAGGCGTGGGTTTTTTCCTCGGGGGAGCATTGCTCGCGTTGCTCGGTTTCACCCAGGCGGTGCTGGCCATGGCGGCGGTGCTGGCCCTGATCTGGATCGGTAGTCTGATGCTGCTGAAAAAGGACTTGGGCAAGGCCAAGGCCAAACCGAAGTTCCGCGACATGCTGTCCAAGAGCCGGGCCATCAACATCCTCTCGGCCGCACGGCTGGTTTTGTTCGGTGCGCGGGATATCTGGTTCGTCGTGGCACTACCGGTGTACCTGAGCTCTGCGTTTGGCTGGGACTTCTGGCTGGTCGGCGGTTTCTTGGCCGTCTGGGTAATCGGCTATGGCATCGTCCAGTCGTTTGCCCCCCATATCACCGGCAAGAGGCGTGGTCATGTACCCGATGGCCGAGCAGCCTTCATCTGGGCAATCGCTCTGGCCGGACTGCCTGCGCTCATTGCCGTGGGCCTGTCGGCAGGCTGGTCGGCAAAGGTAGTCTTGCTCGGTGGGTTGATGCTGTTCGGTGTGCTGTTCGCCGTGAACTCATCGCTGCACAGCTACCTGATCGTCAGTTATGCCAAGGAAGATGGCGTCTCCCTGGATGTAGGCTTCTACTACATGTCCAACGCCCTCGGTCGTTTGGTCGGCACACTGCTGTCAGGTTGGGTGTTTCAGGCCTATGGGTTGGAGGCTTGCTTGTGGGTTTCCAGCGTCTTCGTATTGGTCGCTGCACTCATCTCGATTGCTCTGCCCAGGCACACTGAAATGGCACAGCAGACGCACTGATCTGAGAGGAAATGCGGAAGCCATCAGGCCTTCGCTTTCATCACAAAGTGCTCCATTTCTGCTGCGGTATTTCGGGCCGTGCGGGACACCCCGTTCACAGAACGTGTTGCTTACGCGCCTCCGCCACAGGCGGGACCATCATGACATCGCCCAACCCACCGACTGGCTGGTCAATGACGCGCCCGGGGAGTTTTTCTCTAGCGCAACCGTCCTGGCACAGTTCAATTCTCTAACTCCACTGTCTCCGTTCCAAGCACAAAAGATACCATCATAATTTTTTCGGGTTTTTTCCGAGGCGTACCCCTGCGATTTTTCTCCGGCTGAACCTTTGCTGTGACAACCGTTATTGTTGTGACAACCTTTATTAAACGAAAACCCCCGAGATTTTTTGAAAAGCGATGCTTTGTGACAACCTTTAATTTCGCTTCCACAGGATCAACCTCCCCGCTAGGCCGCGAATTTCCAGAGGTTTTGTGACAGAGTTTATTAATAAGCAACATGTGCGGCCCGCTCTTACAGGATCACGCAAGCCTCGCGGATGGCGAGGTCCCTGTAGGAGCGGGCTTGTCCCGCGATGGGCCGCAAAGCGGCCCCAATAAACACCAGGCCGCCCGACAGTTAGGCCATCCTACTGGCCAGCGCCTCGAACAACGCCTCGTACAAGCGCTGCACCTCCGGCAACCCCCTCGCCCGCAAGCACCCATGCACCAGCCCATGGCCTGGAAAATAATCCACAGCCACCCCGTCGCCACGTAGCCGCTCGGCATACAGTAGTCCATCGTCACGCAGGGGATCGAACTCGGCGACGCTGATAATGGCTGGCGCCAGCCCGTGCAGGTCATGCGCGCGCAAGGGCAATGCCAGGTAGCTTCGGTTGGATTCGGGCAGGTACGCGTCCAGGCACGCCTGCAGGTCCTCTCTGGACAACAGCGGCGCATCGGCGCATTCGCGTCGCGAAGCAGTGTCCCCGTCTCCAAGGGCTGGATAGATCAATACCTGGGCGCAGGGCTGCTGCTCATCGGCATCCCGTAACGCCAGGCACAGGGCAGCGGCGAGGTTGCCACCGGCGCTGTCGCCGACCACTGCCATGCGCGCGCAGTCCACAGGCTCGCCGACAAGGCCATTACGCAGTGCACGCCAGGCCGCGAGGCTGTCCTCCAGTGCGGCGGGGAAGGGATGTTCCGGTGCTAGCCGGTAATCCACCGCGACTACGAGCAAACCCTGCCGCGTGACCAGTTCTGCACAGAAGAACGCGTGCGAATCGAGGCCGCCGAGCATCCAGCCGCCTCCATGCAGGAACAGCACGGTGGGCCAACCGCCCGGCGGCGCCGGGCAGGCTGGGTAGAACAACCGCAACGGTGGCAACTGGGCACGCTTCAGGTCGCGTACCTGCACGCCTGCCGGGGCCGGTGGGGTGAAGGCCGCGGCCATGCGCGAATAGGCCGCGCGTTGAGCGGCGAGCGACGAGTCCGCCACGGCGAAGGCGCGGGTACGCTCGATGAAGGCCGTCATACCGGCCGACAGGGGGGATGGGGTCATTGCTGGCTGGCGACCAGCGTCGCGTCGGCAGGTTTGCCATCGAAGGTGGTCACCCCGGCGAGCCAGGTCGATACCTGCTCAGGATGGGCCTTGAGCCAGGCGCGGGCGGCCTCCAGCGGCGCGGTGCGATCCAGGATGGGCGCCATCACCTGGCTCACGCCCTCGCTGGTGAAGCGTAGGTTGTGCAGCAGCTTGGCGACGTTGCCGCACTGCTGCTGGTAGCCGGCGGCGGTCATGATCGAGACCGTGGCGGAGCCTTCGTTCGGGCCGAATGCATCGTCGCTGCCGGAGAGGTATTTCATGTCGATCTGCAGGTTCATCGGGTGTGGTTTCCAGCCGGCGAACACCACCCATTTCTGCTGGTTGACGGCGCGCTTCACCGCCGTGAGCATGCCGGCCTCGCTGGACTCCACGCCCTGGAAGCCTTTGAGGCCGAACTTGTCCTGGTCGATCATCTGCTGGGTGATGCGGTTCATGCCGCTGCCCGGTTCGATCAGGTAGATCCGGTTGTTCAGCTTGTCGCGGAATCTGGCGATATCGGCGAAGGTCTTCAGGCCTGCGTCATAGGCGTAGGCGGGAACAGCATAGGTGGACTGCGCATCGCTCAGGGTGGCTGGGCTGATGACGTCGATCTGCTGCTTGTCCAGGTAGGGCTTGGCCACCGATTGCATGGTCGGCTGCCAATAGCCGAGGAAGATGTCGAGGCGTTTTTCGGCCATGCCGGCGAGGATGATCTGCTGCGAGGCGCTGGTCTGCTTGACCTTGTAGCCCAGGCTGTCGAGCAGGGCCTCGGCCACTGCGCTGCTGGCGACCACATCGGTCCAGTTCACCGAGCCCATGCGCACGTTCTGGCAGGCAGCCGGCTCGGCGGCCCAGGTACCGCTGGCAACGCTCAACAACGCAGCGCAGGTGGCCGCTGTGATCGATCGCTTCATGACTTCTCCCTCGGGACATTATCGTTGTTATGTCGTGGGGCCCCGCGCAGTGGGGGCTGTCGCTCACGTTACGGGCAGCCAGAAATAAAAAATCGCACTGGGGCGACTCGCAGTTGCACGGTGGCGACCGTGGAAACCTTAGCCGAGCAGGTCAAAAAGAAAGGGCGAACACCTGTGTTCGCCCTTTTCGATGCAACCTCGTTTCGATGCGATCAGATTTGCATGGCCATGCCATCCACGTTCATTGCAGCCTGGCGCAGCGCCTCGGAGCGGGTTGGGTGAGGGTGGCAGGTGAGGGCGATGTCCTCGGCCGAGGCGGAGAATTCCATGGCCACGCAGAACTCGCCGATCATCTCGCTCACGCTTGGGCCCACCAGGTGCACTCCCAGCACTTCGTCGGTGTTGGCATCGGCGATGACCTTGGCGAAACCTTCGGTTTCATGGTTGATCTTGGCGCGGCTGTTGGCGGTGAAGGGGAACTTGCCGACCTTGTAGGCGCGGCCTTCGGCCTTGAGCTGTTCCTCGGTCTTGCCGACGCTGGCCAGTTCCGGGCGGGTATAGATGACGCCTGGGATCAGGTTGTAGTTGACCTCGTGGGCCTTGCCGGCGATACGCTCGATGCAGGAGACCGCCTCGTCCTCGGCCTTGTGCGCCAGCATCGGGCCGGAGGTGACATCGCCGATCACCCAGATGCCTGGCACCGAGGAGCGGTGATGCTCGTTGGCCAGCATGCCGCGCTTGTCGGTTTCAAGGCCGACGCTTTCCAGATTCAGGCCCTGGGTGTAAGGGCGGCGGCCGATAGCCACCAGCACGTAGTCGGCCTGCAGGGTTTCGGCCGCGCCGCCCGCTGCAGGTTCCAGCGTGAGGCTGACGCTGTCGGCCGATGGGGTGGCCTGGGTCACCTTGCTGCCGAGCTTGAAGGCCATGCCTTGCTTGGCCAGGGCTTTCTGCAGGGTCTTGGCGGTTTCCTCGTCGGTACCGGGGCAGATACGGTCCAGGTATTCGATCACGGTCACTTCGGCACCCAGGCGGCGCCACACCGAGCCCAGTTCCAGGCCGATAACGCCGGCACCGATCACCACCAGGTGCTTGGGTACTTGGGGCAGCGACAGGGCGCCGGTGGAGTCGATGATGCGCTGGTTGTCGATGGTCACGCCCGGCAGCGGGGTGGGTTCGGAACCGGTGGCGATGACGATGTCCTTGGCCTGCAACGTGGTCTCGCTGCCGTCCTCGGCCTTCACGATGACCTTGCCGACGCCGTCGAGGCGGCCCCAGCCCTTGACCCAGTCGACCTTGTTCTTGCGGAACAGGTATTCGATGCCCTTGGTCAGGCCGGTCACGCTTTCGTCCTTCTGCTTCATCATCTGGGCCAGGTTGAGCGTAGGCTTGACCTCGATTCCCAGGTGGGCGAACTCCTCGCCGGTGGCCGCTTCGTAGAGCTCCGACGCATGCAGCAGCGCCTTGGATGGCATGCAGCCGACATTCAGGCAGGTGCCGCCGAGGGTCGAGCGACCTTCCACGCAGGCGACGCTCATGCCCAGCTGACCGGCGCGGATCGCTGCGTTGTAGCCACCGGGGCCGCCGCCAATGATCACCACATCATAGGATTTCATGGGTTTACTCCAGGAGTGAAGAAGCGCAAGAGGGCCACAAGATTAGTCTGCACAAGGAAAGTTGTATACAAAAATGCCTTCAATTTGTTTCGGATGCTTCTAGACCAAGGTCTGTATTCACGGAAACTTCCCACGAATGAACTACCCTGTTCCCGGTGACGTCCCAATTAGAGGCGCGACGTCTGGAAAAATGAAAGGGAGGGTCATTCATGCTTGCGCAACTTCCACCTGCGTTGCAGAGCTTGCACTTGCCTTTGCGTCTGAAGCTGTGGGACGGCAACCAGTTCGACCTGGGGCCGAGCCCGCAGGTCACCATCCTGGTCAAGGAGCCTCAGCTGATCTCCCAGCTGACCCATCCGAGCCTGGATGAACTGGGTGCCGCCTTCGTCGAAGGCAAGCTCGAGCTCGAAGGCGATATCGGGGAAGTCATCCGGGTCTGCGACGAGCTCAGCGAAGCCTTGCTGGAGGACGAAGACGAAACACCCCCTGAGCGTACCGCGCATGACAAGGACACGGACGCTGAAGCCATTTCCTACCACTATGATTTGTCCAACGAGTTCTACCAGCTCTGGCTCGACCAGGACATGGCCTATTCCTGCGCCTACTTCCGCGAACCGGACAACACCCTCGACGAGGCCCAGCAGAACAAGTTCGACCACCTGTGCCGCAAGCTGCGCCTGCAGGCCGGTGACTACCTGCTCGACGTGGGCTGCGGTTGGGGTGGGCTGGCGCGGTTCGCCGCGCGCGAATACGGCGCCAAGGTGTTCGGCATCACCCTGAGCAAGGAGCAGCTGAAACTGGGCCGCCAACGGGTCAAGGAAGAAGGGTTGGCCGATCAGGTCGACCTGCAGATCCTCGACTACCGGGACCTGCCCCAGGATGGCCGCTTCGACAAGGTGGTGAGCGTCGGTATGTTCGAGCACGTCGGCCATGCCAACCTCGAACTGTATTGCCAGAAGCTGTTCGGTGCCGTGCGCGAAGGCGGCCTGGTGATGAACCATGGCATCACGGCCAAGCACGTGGATGGGCGCCCGGTAGGGCGGGGGGCGGGCGAGTTCATCGACCGCTATGTCTTCCCCCATGGCGAGCTACCGCATGTGTCGATGATCAGTGCACGTATCTGCGAAGCAGGGCTTGAAATCGTCGATGTGGAAAGCCTGCGCCTGCACTACGCCAAGACCCTCAACCACTGGAGCGAGAACCTGGAGAACCAGTTGCACAAGGCCGCCGCCCTGGTACCAGAGAAGACCTTGCGCATCTGGCGCCTGTACCTGGCCGGCTGTGCCTATGCCTTCTCCAAGGGCTGGATCAACCTGCACCAGATCCTCGCGGTGAAGCCTTACGCAGATGGGCATCACGACCTGCCTTGGACCCGCGAAGACCTTTACCGTTAATTCAAAGGATCGGCGATATCAGCCGCGCGATACGCATCCCGAGCTGTTGCAGGCGATGCGTATCACGGCTGTCGTCGGCACTGATTTCCCTGGCCTCCTCGAAATCCTTCAACAACATAGCCTCGACCTGGTCGGCGAAGGTGCGGTCCACGGTCAGCAGTGTGATCTCGAAATTCAAACGGAATGAACGGTTATCCAGGTTGGCACTGCCGATCGCACTGACTTCTTCATCCACCAGCACCACCTTCTGGTGCAGGAACCCTGGCTGGTAGCGGAACATTCTTACACCAGCACGTACCGCCTCGAACGCGAACAGGCTGGAGGCGGCGTAGACGATACGGTGGTCCGGCCGTGCCGGAATGAGGATGCGCACATCGACCCCGCGCAGCACCGCCAGGCGCAGTGCCGCGAATACCGCTTCATCGGGGATGAAGTAGGGGCTGGTGATCCATACCCGGCGGGTGGCCGAGTGGATAGCTTCGAGAAAGAACAGCGCACAGGTTTCCTGGGAGTCGGCCGGGCCGCTGGCCAATGCCTGACACAGCACGCCGTTTTCCGGGTAGGTGTCGGGCAGGATCAGTGGCGGCAATTCACGCGTGGCCCAATACCAGTCCTCGGCAAACGACTCCTGCAGGCAGGCCAGCACCGGGCCGCTGACCTGGACATGGGTATCGCGCCAAGGCGATAGCCGGGGATGTTCGCCGAGGTATTCGTCACCGACGTTGTGGCCCCCCAGAAAGCCCAGCAAGCCATCGACCACCACGATCTTGCGATGGTTGCGGAAATTGACTTGGAAGCGGTTGAACCAGCCGCGGCGCGTGGCGAAGGCATGGATCTGCACCCCACCATCACGCAGGGCCTGGCTATAGCTGGCCGGCAGCGTATGGCTGCCCACCCGGTCGTACAGCACATAGACGCGCACCCCCTCGGCGGCCTTGCGCAGCAGTAACTGTTGCAGCTTCCGGCCGAGGTTGTCGTCATGGATGATGAAGAACTGCACCAGTACCGCCTGGCGTGCCTCGGCGATGGCGGCGAAGATCGCGTCGAAGGTGGCCTTGCCGTCGATCAGTAGCTTCACCTCGTTGTTCGCCAGGCAGGGCATGGGCCCCAGCTTGGGCATCGCGCGTAGGGCGGCATAGCTCAGCGACTCGCGTGCGGTCAGGGCTTCCTCCACCCAGGGCCGCCAATTGAGGTTGGCCATGGCCACGTGCATCTCCTGGTTGGCCTGGCGCCTGGCCTGGATGTAGGCATAGAAGGAGCGAGCACCGAAGACCAGGTAGGGAATCAGCGTGAAGTAAGGAATGAAGAACAATGACATGGCCCAGGCGATCGCGCCTTGGGCGGTGCGTACGGTGAATACGGCATGCAGCGCGGCGACGATGCCGAGCAGGTGAATCAGGCCGAGTACATAGCCGAAGAAATAGGGGCTGTGGTAGTCCATACGCATCCTGCTTGCTGAGAGCACCGGGATAACAGAGCATGTTCCAGGCCCGCCTTGCAACCCGGAAGCGGAAATGGCGTCTAAGGCTCAACCGGCCAGTAGCCGGTCTTTCGAGGAGCACTCATCCATGAAGATTCGTCTGCCATTGTTGGCCCTGGCATTGGGCCTGGGCGCACCATTGGTGCAAGCGCAGATGCTGCAACCAGGCTTGTGGGAACTGACCACCAGTAACATGCAGGTCGATGGCAAGCCGTTACCCAATATGGAGTTCATGCTCGGGCAGTTGAAGAACCTGCCACCGGAGCAGCGAGCCATGATGGAAGGGGTATTGGCCAAGCAGGGGATCACCCTGGCGGGAAAAGGCGTGCGTTCGTGTCTCACGCCTGAGCAAGTCAAGACTGATGACATTCCCTTGCAGGATCCTCAGTCCGGTTGCACTCAGAAGATCACCGAGCGTACGGGCAACGTATGGAAGTTCCAGTTCAGCTGCCCACGAGCCCAAGGTAACGGGCAAGCGACCTTCCTCAGCGATCGAGAATTCCTGACCCAGGTCAGCGGCACTTTCAATGCTTCCGGTGTACAGCAACAGGGCAGCATGAACACCCGGGCCGTCTGGCTGGGCAGTGATTGCGGTGCGGTAAAGCCACGCACTTGAGCATCACCAGCGGTATTGGCTGGCAGCAACCGCATCGTGGGCATGCAGGCTTTCTGCATGTTCCACACGCAGGCTGAAGCCAGCCGTCCATTCTACTGTGCGCAGCGCCTGATGTAGCCGTCGAGCGGCATCCTCGCAAAACATCAGGTTCTGGCCGTTGGCCAAGGCGAACGCCTGTTCGTCGGCGCGCTTCACCGCCGTTTGCACGGCAGTACCCAGGGCCGTCTCGACCTGATCTATCAGTTCGGTAATCGGTAAGTAATCCAGGTTGTCTCGTAGTTGGACGCGGACATGTGCTTGGCTGCGTTGGCTGTGCGGCGTGGCGACGATGCCCTGGTTGCTGCCCAGCCATTCCAGCATTGCGGCCTGGTCGGGCATTCGTGTGGGGAAGTCGGCAAGAAACTGCTGTTGAATCAGCTGCCGGGCAAGCGCGGCGGAGCAAGGGCAGGTGGATGAGTAGGGCACCCCGACGGATAGTTCCACGTGGAACATTTCATCTTCGATCTTCGCATCAAGGGTAACGGGATAGCTTTTCCAACCTGCCAATGGGCTGACCAAGGCTGGCCGCTTCAGTAGGTGATCGAACCTTAGGCTCACATAGGCCGCAGACGATAACCCCTCATGGGACGAGAGGAAATCGGCCAGCAACCGGCGTAGCGACAACGGACTCAGCTCGGCCTGCTCGAGGGCCTCCAGCGCTAGGTACAGGCGCGACATGTGGATCCCTCGTGAAACACCATCTTCCAGATTGACGCCGACGTCTGCTTGCCCGCAGAGAACGCGGCCTTCATATCGCAATGGCAAGGCGATGCCCTGCATGCCAACCCAGTCCAGGGGGAGCGTATGAGGTTGGGTTTGGGTGGCGATATCGGGAAGGGTCAGGCTGGTCATCTTGGCGATCCTGGTGAATGCAGCAGCGGCGCACGGGCTTGGCGAAATTGTATTGTTATAATATAACGTATGCAACGCATCGCTTCGAATGCCTTTGCCCGATGAGGTCCCCTATGCCCAACCGTCTCCCTGTCACCGTGCTGTCCGGCTTCCTGGGCGCCGGCAAGAGCACCTTGCTCAACCATGTACTGCGCAATCGCGAAAACCTGCGGGTGGCCGTGATCGTCAATGACATGAGCGAAATCAACATCGACGCCAGCGAGGTACAGCGCAACGTCAGCCTCAACCGGGCGCAGGAGAAGCTGGTGGAAATGAGCAATGGCTGCATCTGCTGCACCTTGCGCGAGGATTTGCTCGAGGAAGTGGCGAAGCTGGCGCGGGAAGGGCGTTTCGACTACCTGTTGATCGAGTCCACCGGTATCTCCGAACCCCTCCCGGTGGCCGAAACGTTCACCTTCCGTGACGAGCAGGGGCGCAGCCTGTCCGACATGGCGCGCCTGGATACCATGGTCACGGTCGTCGATGGCCTCAACTTCCTGCGTGACTACCAGGCTGCCGACAGCCTGGCCAGCCGCGGCGAAACCCTGGGCGAGGACGATGAGCGCTCGATCACCGACCTGCTGGTCGAACAGGTGGAATTCGCCGATGTGCTGCTGCTCAGCAAGATCGACCTGATCAGCCAGCATGAACGCGAAGAGCTGATGGCGATCCTGCGCAGCCTCAATGCCCGGGCGCAGATCATCCCCATGGTCATGGGCCAGGTGCCTCTGGAGCGCATCCTCGACACCGGCCTGTTCGACTTCGAACAGGCGGCCCAGGCCCCTGGCTGGCTACAGGAATTGCGTGGCGAGCACGTGCCGGAAACCGAGGAATACGGGATTGCAGCCACCACTTGGCAAGCTCGTCGGCCTTTTCACCCTGAGCGCTTCCACGATTTTATCCACAGCGAGTGGACCAATGGCCGCTTGCTGCGTTCGAAGGGGTTCTTCTGGCTGGCCAGCAAGTTCCAGGAGGCGGGCAGCTGGTCCCAGGCCGGTGGCATGATGCGCCATGGCATGGCAGGACGCTGGTGGCGCTTCGTTCCACGAGAGCATTGGCCCCAAGACGAGGACAGTACTGCTGCGATCCTCAAGCATTGGACCGTCGAAAGTGGGGATTGCCGGCAAGAGCTGGTATTTATCGGGCAAAACGTCGACTTCAAGCAGTTATCCACAGAACTGGAAGCGTGTTTGTTGACCGACGAGGAAATGGCCTTGGGCGAAATGGCCTGGCTGCGTTTCAACGACCCCTTCGGGCCTTGGTATGAAGAAGTTGCCTGAGCCTGTGGATATCCAGGCCGCTTGACGGGCTTGATCGAAGGGGCATAGTGGGGCGACCGCTTTTTCCAGGCCCTTTTCCATGTTGCAGAATATCCCTACCCACGTGATAGCAGGCCCATTGGGCGCGGGCAAGACCAGCCTGATACGTCAGCTGTTGGCCCAGCGCCCTCCGAATGAACGATGGGCGGTCCTGGTCAACGAATTCGGCTTGGTGGGCCTGGATGCGGCGCTTCTGAGCCGTGACAACGAAGGTATTGCCATTGGTGAAGTCGCCGGTGGCTGCCTGTGTTGTGTCAATGGCATGCCGTTCCAGGTCGGCCTGGGGCGTTTGCTGCGCAAGGCCAGGCCCGACCGCTTGTTCATCGAACCGTCCGGGCTTGGCCACCCGATGCAGTTGCTTGGCCAGCTCCGGCAGGCCCCGTGGTCAGGTGTGCTGGCGGTGCAACCGCTGCTGATGGTCCTGGATACCCAGACCTTGGCACGTGGCGAGCCATTGCCGGAAGCACAGCAGACGGCCTTGGCGGCAGCTGGAGTGCTGGTCTTCAACAAATCGGCGTCTGTGGATGAACAGAACCGCCTGTTGATAAGTGCTCGACTGCCCGATTTGCCAGCCTATTGGACAGAGCATGGGGCGTTTGCGTTGGATCATCTACCCAGCAGCGCGCCTGCATCGACAGAATCTGTGGATAAACCACCTGTGGATGAACCTGCGCCCGCCTTGAACGTGCTTTGGCCCGATCCACGCCAACCTGTCTGTCTCGCTCAGGCCGGGGAGGGGGGATGGAGCGTTGGTTGGCGCTGGCACCCTACGCAGCGTTTCGACTCGGGCCGCTTGGAGCGGTTTCTGCAAGCCTGGCGGTGGCGACGGGCCAAAGGTGTTATCCACAGCGCGATTGGCTGGCAGTCGTTCAACGCCCTCAACGGCGATGAACTGAGCTGGCAGCCGAGCGAATGGCGCAAGGACACGCGCCTGGAACTGATCTTCGACCAGCCCCAGCCGCTGGAAACCTTGAAGGCCGCCTTGGCTGCCTGCTGCCTGGATGATTGATCAGTTATGCCAGCGGTTGTGTTCCTGGCGCCACTGCTGCATCTCGATGACGTTGTCCGACCTGGGTGGCGTCTTGATCTCGAACGGGTAGGGTGCCAGTTCGATCTGCAGGGTGTGGGCGCCGAATTGGGTGACGGTACCCGGATGGCGTTGCTCGCCGGTGACGGTGAATTCGAACCCATAGATACGAGCCAGGCGCTTGCGCCCGTTGGCGTCGCGCACGAATCCGATGCGCTTGAGCGCGACGTTATCGTCGAGCAACTCGAGGTCGAGCTTGGCGCAATGCTGCTTGACCCGCGCGAGCGCCTTCTCGCGTAGCCCGTGGTTGTGCCATAACCAGGCGCCGGCGGCGGCTATCACCATCAGGACGAACAGGTTCTCCAAGGTCAACATTTGCTTATGCTCCAAACAGGTCGGTCCAGCTTAACTGTGTCCCTGGCCTGTCGTACAGGTGGCAATCAGGTACATACTGCGCGCCGCATACTTTTGAAACAGCTTTGGAAAATTCGCATGAAACGTACACCGCATCTGCTTGCCATCCAGTCCCACGTGGTCTTCGGCCATGCCGGAAACAGCGCGGCGGTGTTCCCCATGCAACGGGTCGGCGTGAATGTCTGGCCACTCAATACCGTGCAATTCTCCAACCATACACAGTATGGCCAGTGGGCCGGCGAAGTGCTTGCTCCTGCGCAAATTCCTGCGTTGGTGGAAGGCATTTCCAACATCGGCGAGCTGGGCCACTGCGACGCGGTGTTGTCCGGATACTTGGGCAGTGCCGAACAAGGGCGTGCGATCCTGGCGGGTGTGCAGCGGATCAAGGCGGTGAACCCCAGGGCGCTGTACCTGTGCGACCCGGTCATGGGCCATGCGGAAAAAGGCTGCATCGTCCCGGAGGAGGTGAGCGAGTTCCTGCTCGATGAGGCCGCTTCGGTGGCGGACATCCTCTGCCCGAACCAGCTCGAGCTGGACAGCTTCTGTGGCCGTAGGGCCCAGTCTCTTGAAGATTGCGTGGCCATGGCCCGAGGCCTGCTCGAACGTGGCCCGAAGGTGGTGCTGGTCAAGCACTTGGCCTACCCGGGGCGTGCCGAGGACAGTTTCGAGATGCTACTGGTCACGGGCGAAGGTTGCTGGCATTTGCAGCGTCCGCTGTTGGCGTTCCCGCGTCAGCCGGTGGGCGTGGGCGACCTGACCTCTGGGCTATTCCTGGCCCGCGTGCTGCTGGGTGACAGCTGGGTACAGGCGTTCGAGTTCACTGCGGCCGCGGTGCACGAGGTGTTGCTGGAGACCCAGGCCTGCGCCAGCTACGAGCTGCAGCTGATCCGGGCCCAGGATCGCATTGCCCATCCCCGTGTGCGCTTTCAAGCGCAGCGTTTAGTGGTCGGTAACGCTTGAGGCTGACGAGACCCCTGTAGGAGCGGGCTCGTCCCGCGATTAATCCGGGCCCGATATCACCGTCGCCTGGCAAGGGCTTCGCCCTTGATCGCGGGACAAGCCCGCTCCTACAAGGGCCCGGAATGCATTCAAAGCCTTTGGGTAACGGTTAGATCGAGTCGGTCTTGAGGTTCTGGTAGCGCTGCTCCAGCTCCTGGCGGATCTGCCGGCGTTGCTGGCCCTGCAGGAAGCGGCGTTTTTCTTCGCTGGTTTGTGGCTGGCGAGGTGGTACCTGCACTGGTCGGCGGTTGTCGTCGACCGCGACCATGGTGAAGAAGCAACTGTTGGAGTGGCGTACGGAGCGCTCGCGGATATTCTCGGTCACCACCTTGATGCCCACTTCCATCGAGGTATTGCCGGTGTAGTTGACCGAGGCGAGGAAGGTCACCAGTTCACCGACATGCACGGGCTCGCGGAAGATCACCTGGTCTACCGACAACGTCACCACGTAAGTGCCGGCATAGCGGCTGGCGCAGGCGTAGGCGACTTCATCGAGGTACTTGAGCAGGGTGCCGCCATGTACGTTGCCCGAAAAATTGGCCATGTCCGGGGTCATCAGGACAGTCATCGTCAACTGGGCGTTTCCAGGTTCCATAGTGTGCTCACGGGTTGGTTGCGCTGAAACGGGGCGGGTATCTGCAGACACTTCTGTTTCCCCTCAATGTGGTTTCACATCCTGGTACGGGACGTCGGCCGAAGCGCCATCGTCACGCGAATCATGCCATCGCTGGCGACGAAATCGCCGATCTGTTTCTTCATATTGCATCGGCTTTCCGCACACAGGCGCGATGTTAACCTGAGCGAGCCCATGCAACTTGGGCTTTCCTGCATTGAAACAGTATGTACTTGCTGCTCGCTCGGGTTTGCCTCGGCAGAGGAGCGGTCTGCCCCGGCAACGAGAAAAGGAGTCCCTCGCCATGCATGCCATCAGCTTCATTCAGGACCTGGCCGTGATCATGCTGGTGGCCGGGGTGGTCACCATTCTTTTCCACCGTTTCAAGCAGCCTGTCGTGCTGGGCTACATCGTCGCTGGCTTCATCATCGGCCCGCACACACCGCCTTTCGGCCTGATCCATGATGAAGACACCATCAAGACCCTGGCTGAACTCGGGGTGATTTTCCTGATGTTCTGCCTGGGCCTGGAATTCAGCTTGCGCAAGCTGTTCAAGGTCGGCGCCACCGCGTTCATCGCGGCCTTCCTGGAAATCGTCCTGATGATCTGGATCGGTTTCGAGATCGGCCGCTGGTTTGGCTGGAACACCATGGACTCACTGTTCCTGGGCGCGATCCTGGCTATTTCCTCGACCACCATCATCGTCAAGGCGCTCAACGACCTGAAGATGAAGCACGAGCGCTTCGCCCAATTGATCTTCGGTGTGCTGATCGTGGAGGACATCCTTGGCATCGGCATCATTGCCCTGCTTTCAGGCATCGCGGTCAGCGGCACGGTCAGTTCGGGCGAGGTGTTCTCCACGGTGGGCAAGCTTTCCCTGTTCATGATCGTCGCGCTGGTTATCGGCATACTGCTGGTGCCGCGGCTGCTGGCCTATGTGGCGAAGTTCGAAAGCAACGAGATGCTGCTGATCACCGTGCTGGGTCTGTGCTTCGGCTTTTGCCTGTTGGTGGTCAAGCTCGAGTACAGCATGGTCCTGGGGGCGTTCCTGATCGGTGCGATCATGGCCGAATCCCGGCAGCTGCTTAAGATCGAGCGCCTGATCGAACCGGTACGTGACCTGTTCAGTGCCATCTTCTTCGTGGCCATCGGCCTGATGATCGACCCGCGCGTGCTGGTCGACTACGCCTGGCCGATCGCGGTGATCACCGTGGCGGTGGTGCTGGGCAAGATGCTGTCGTGCGGCATGGGGGCCTTTATCGCCGGCAACGACGGGAGGACCTCATTGCGGGTGGGGATGGGTCTTTCTCAGATCGGCGAATTCTCCTTCATCATCGCGGCCCTGGGCATGACTTTGCAGGTCACCAGTGACTTCCTTTACCCGGTAGCGGTGGCTGTCTCGGCCATTACGACGCTACTCACGCCCTACCTGATTCGCGCCGCCGACCCCTTGTCGCTGAAGCTCGGCAAGGTGGTGCCCGCTCGGTTGGCGCGGGTATTGTCGTTGTACGGTGAATGGCTGCGCAGCATCCAGCCTCATGGGGAAGGCGCCATGGTGGCCGCAATGATCCGGCGCATCCTGTTGCAGGTGGGTGTGAACCTGGCGTTGGTGATCGCGATCTTCTTCAGTGGCGGTTATTTCGCTGAGCGTATCGGCACCTGGCTCATGGAGTGGGTCGGTGATATCAGCCGGCAGAAGGCGTTGATCTGGGGCGCCGCGCTGTTGTTGTCGCTGCCGTTCCTGATTGCTGCCTACCGCAAGCTCAAGGCGCTTTCGATGTTGCTCGCCGAACTGGGCGTAAAGCCTGAGATGGCCGGGCGGCATACCCAGCGTGTGAGACGAGTGATTGCCGAGGTGATTCCGTTGTTGTCGCTGTTGGTGATCTTCCTGCTGCTGTCCGCGCTTTCGGCGAGCATTCTGCCAACCAACGAGCTCTTGTTGGTGATCGCAGTGGTAGCAGCGGTGGTGGTGGCTTTGCTATGGCGTTGGTTCATCCGGGTTCATTCCCGCATGCAGATCGCGCTGCTGGAAACGCTGGACAACAATCGTGACCAAACCCATTGAGGGGGAGGGCTTTCTGCGCTTGATTTGATCGAAGTCCGAGGGGATGGAGCGGTAGCGACGCGGCCAAGCGCAGAAAGCCAGGCGATTCTACGTGGAGTGGTGGCTAAGAGCCATGCTTGGCATGTAGGCAAAGCCTACAAAGATTGTAGGCTTTTGCTGGCCCTGTGCAGCGCAGGTGTCAGCTTTCCAGCCAGACATCCCTGGCCCAATGCCAGACAGACTCCCAGTTGTCTTCGGCGATGGCTTCTTCATCGCCATCCCACAGGACCACGGTACCGTCTTCCTCGACACAGTAGTAGTTGTCGCCATCCTGGCACAGGGGGATCAGGTCTCGGGGCACGCCCGCATCCCAGGCGTTCGCGGCAACGTCAGGCAGGTACGTGTGTGACTGCGGATCGGTGACGGTGACAGGTTCCAGGCTGCCATAGACCACGTCGCTGACGGTCAGCAGAAATTCCTTGAACACGAAGGGAATATTGATGAACAGCTGCTCTTCGATCTCTACCAGCAAGTCCTCGTCTGGCAGCTCCAGCGGTACGGGGACTGGCTCATTGGCTTCCCGGAGTTGTTCGATCACTTCTTCCACGGCTTACATCCTCTGACCTTGATGACAACGCTGCGCGTTATACCCTAGTAGGCCAGTCTGCCAAAAGCAAAAACCCCGGGCAGGGGCGGAAACAAAAAGCTTGGGGCCGCTTTGCGGCCCTATCGCGGGACAAGCCCGCTCCTACAGGTCGGTATTGCACCGTTCTTGTAGGAGCGGGCTTGTCCCGCGATAGGGCTGCAAGGCAGCCCCAATGCATGCCAGAAGAATCAGCCGTTCTGGCGGATACCCGCGAGCAGCCAAGGCTGGTTTTCGCCCTGTGCACGCTCCATGTGCCAGCTTTCGCTGAACGCTTCGCCCTGGTCGAAGCGCGAGGTCTTCGAGACACCATGGAAGGTCAGGGTCGCGATGGTCTTGTCGGCGCGGTCGTCGACGCCTTCGAGCTGCACATCGAGGTTGTCGATGTAGGTGGACTGGAAGCCGTCACCCAGGTCGGCACGTTCGCGCTTGAGGAACTCGAGCATCTGCGGGGTGACGAACTCGGCGATCTTGTCCATCTCGTTGGCATCCCAATGCTGCTGCAGCGACATGAAGTGGCTGCGTGCGGCGCTCAGGAAGTTCTGCTCGTTGAACCAGGCCGGTGCGTTGATCACCGGTGTGGCGGCAGGCGCCGCGGCGCCACCGAAGACCGACGGTTGGGCTGGCTGGGCATGGCTTTCACGCTGGTAGGGTGCGTGGCCAGCGGCAGCGTGCTGCGGCTGCTGCTGGCGACGACGCGCGGCGATGAAGCGGAACACCAGGAAGGCGATCAGGCCCATGATCAGGAAGTCGAGGATCTGCATGCCCTGGAAGCCGTCGCCCATGAACATGGAGGCCAGCAGGCCGCCCGCGGCGATACCGGCCAATGGGCCCAGCCAGCGCGAAGCACCGCTGGCGGCGGCCGGAGCACGGCCAGGAGCGGTCGGCGCGGCGGCCGGCGTGGTTGGCGTAGCCTGGCGGGTCTGGTGGATAGGCGCGGAGCCCGAGCTCTTGCCGCCGCCGAAACGCTTGGCGTTGGCGTCCAGGCTCAGCGTCAGGCCGACGCACAGCGCCAGTACGATGCTAAGAAAACGTTGCATAGATGGGATTTCCCCTGTGGGTGGATTGCACGCGCGTCATGTTGCACAGGTTGTTGTGCACATGACCAGCGCCATAATGTTTCCATCTTTTGCCTGATGGGCCTGTACCCAAGCCCATTCAGTGCATAGGACCTTTCGTCAGCGGACGAAAGAAAAGTCTACAAGCAGCTGGAAGCCTTGCGTCTGGTATCAGATCGCTTCCAGTTTGGCGTAACCCAGCATCAGCCACTTGCTGCCCTCGGCGAAGTTGACCTGCACCCGTGCCTGGGCACCCGAGCCTTCGAAATTGAGAATCACGCCCTCACCAAACACCGAATGTTGCACCCGCTGGCCCAAGGTGAAGGCCGTTTGTGGAATGCTGGCGTTGGCGAACAGGCTGCTCGAGCTGCTCTGGTTACCGCCGAAGGGGCGGCTGACGCTATTGGACAGGCGCACTTCCTGTACCAGCCCTGCCGGAATTTCCCGTACGAAACGCGACACCTTGTTATAGGTTTCGCTGCCATACAGGCGACGGGTTTCGGCGTAGGTCATGATCAGCTGGCGCATGGCCCGGGTGATGCCCACGTAAGCCAGGCGACGTTCCTCTTCCAGGCGGCCTGGCTCTTCCAGGCTCATCTTGTGAGGGAACAGGCCTTCTTCCATGCCCACCAGGAACACATAGGGGAACTCCAGGCCCTTGGCGCTGTGCAGGGTCATCAACTGCACGCTGTCTTCGTGTTCGTCCGCCTGGGCATCGCCGGCTTCCAGGGAAGCATGGCCGAGGAAGGCCGACAGCGGCGAAAGGTCGGCGTCATCTTCGCTGGTCTCGAAGTTGCGCGCGGCGCTGACCAGTTCCTCGAGGTTTTCTACCCGTGCCTGGCCTTTTTCGCCTTTTTCTTCCTGGTGATAGATGATCAGGCCGGACTGTTCGATGACGGTCTGGGTCATCAGGTGCAGCGGCATGTCCAGGGTCTTGGCGGCCAGGTTCTCCATCAATTCGATGAAGGCGCCCAGGGCGCTTGCCGCACGGCCTTTCAAGGCCTTGGCGGCGAGCAGTTGGCACATGGCCTCCCACATCGACAGCTGGCTGTGACGGGCGTGGTCACGGATGGCTTCGACGGTTTTCTCGCCGATGCCACGTGGCGGCACGTTGATCACCCGCTCGAGGGCGGCATCGTTGCCGCGACCCTCGAGCAGGCGCAGGTAGGCCATGGCGTTCTTGATTTCGGCGCGTTCGAAGAAGCGTTGGCCGCCGTAGATGCGATAGGGAATACGCTCGCGCAGCAGGGCTTCTTCCAATACCCGCGACTGGGCGTTGGAGCGATACAGGATGGCGATGTCGCCGCGCGCATTGCCTTGCCTGATCAGGCTCTCGATGGTTTCGACTACATAGCGCGCTTCGTCATGCTCGTTGTAGGCGGCGTACAACGTAAGCGGCTCGCCTTCGCCCATGTCGGTCCACAGTTCCTTGCCCAGGCGGCCACTGTTGTTGGCGATCAAGGCGTTGGCCGCCTTGAGGATGCCACTGGTGGACCGGTAGTTCTGCTCCAGGCGGATCAGCTCGGCATCCGGGAAGTCGGCGGTGTACTGGTGGATATTCTCGATCTTGGCTCCGCGCCAGCCATAGATGGACTGGTCGTCGTCGCCCACGGCCATCAGGCTGCCGCCGTTCTGGCCCGCCAGTAGGCGCAGCCAGGCGTACTGCACGGCGTTGGTGTCCTGGAACTCGTCCACCAGCAGGTGGCGGAAGCGCCGCTGGTAATGTTCGAGCAGCCCGGGATGGTCGCGCCACAGGTCCAGCGCGCGCAGGAGTAACTCCGAAAAGTCGATGACCCCTGCACGTTCGCAGGCCTGTTCGTAGGCCTCGTAGATACTGCGCATGGTGCCTAGGAACAGGTCGCCGCCGGCCTGGATATGCTGGGGGCGCAGGCCTTCGTCCTTCTGCCCGTTGATGAACCATTGGGCCTGGCGCGCCGGCCAGCGTTGCTCGTCGAGGCCAAGCTCGCGGATCACCCGCTTGACCAGGCGCTGCTGGTCGTCGCTGTCGAGAATCTGGAAGTTCTGCACCAGGCGCGCTTCCTGCCAATGCGCACGCAACAGGCGGTGGGCAAGGCCGTGGAAGGTCCCGACCCACATGCCCGCCGGGTTGATGCCCAGCAGCTGCTCGATCCGCTGGCGCATTTCGGCGGCAGCCTTGTTGGTGAACGTCACCGACAGGATCGAATGCGGCGAAGCCTGCTCGACCTGGATCAGCCAGGCGATGCGGTGCACCAGCACGCGGGTTTTACCGGAGCCGGCGCCCGCAAGCACCAGCTGACGCCCAAGCGTGGCCGCGACGGCCTGGCGTTGGGCATCATTGAGGGAATTCAACAGGAGGGAGAGGTCGTCTGTGTGCATCCGGCCATTCTAGGGCCAAGCCGGTTAAGGGACAAACACCTACTGTATGAATATTCACCTTCTGGTGTTGTCGCTCATCGGGTCGTTCATGACGCCCGGTCGCCGGTTGGGCTTCGATACCACTGGTTGCCATGCCTGGCCAGCAAGCTGTTGGCCTGCTCTGGCCCGTTGCTTCCGGCAGCGTAGTGGCGAGGAGGCTGGAAGTGCTCCTCCCAGCCCTTGAGGATCGGGTCGATCCAGGCCCAGGCGGCTTCCACTTCGTCGCGTCGCATGAACAGCGTCGAGTCCCCTTCGAGCACGTCCAGCAACAAACGCTCGTAGGCGTCCCAGCGGCGGGTCTGGCCGAACACCTGAGCCAGGTTCAGGTCCAGCTCGACCGGCGCCAGGCGCATGCCTTTGCCCGGGCTCTTGGTCATCATGCGCAGGCTGATGCGCTCCTCGGGCTGCAGCTGGATCAGCAGCTGGTTGACCTGGCCGCCGTTGAACAGCTCGTGTGGCACCGGTTTGAATTGGATGACGATCTGCGATGAGCGCCGCGCCATGCGCTTGCCGGTACGCAGGTAGAAGGGCACGCCGGCCCAGCGCCAGTTGTCGATATGCGCGTGCACGGCGACGAAGGTCTCGGTGTCGCTGTCGTTGTCCACATCCTTTTCGAAGTAGTAGGCCGGCACTTCCTGGCCGCCGATGTGTCCGGCGCCATACTGGCCTCGCACGGTCTTGTCCTGCACGTCCTGGCCGGTTATCGGCTTGAGCGCCCGCAGGATCTTCACCTTTTCATCACGCACCGCTTCGGCGTCGAACTGCGCCGGTGGCTCCATGGCCACCAGGCACAACAGCTGCAACAGGTGGTTCTGCAGCATGTCGCGGGTCGCTCCCGCGCGGTCGTAGTAGGCGCCGCGGTTCTCCACGCCCAGGGTTTCGCACACGCTGATCTGTACATGGTCGACCTGGCTATTGCGCCAAACCGGCTCCAGCAGGGCATTGGCAAAACGCAGTGCCATGAGGTTCTGGACCGTTTCCTTGCCTAGGTAGTGGTCGATGCGAAACACCTGGGTCTCGTCGAATACCGCACCAATGGCTTCGTTGATCGCCGTGGCCGACTCCAGCGAGTGGCCGATGGGCTTCTCCAGCACGATGCGTGCTTCGCTGTCGGCAAGGCCGGCGATGCGCAGGTGGTTGGCGATGGGCACGAACAGGTTGGGTGCGGTAGCCAGGTAGTAGATACGGGCCAGCCCTCCAGGCTCGCCCAGGTAGCGCGCAAGGCGCACGAAATCGGCGCTTTGCAGGGCATCCATGGCGAAGTAGTCCAGGCGGGCACAGAAGCGCCGCCAGACATCTTCCTCGAAGTCGTTGCGGGCGATCTGGGCCCGACAGTTACGTTCGGCGAGCTTGAGATACTCGTCCCGTGGCAGGTTGCGCCGGGCCAGGGCGATGATCCTCACGGCGTTGTGCAGGCGGCCCTCGCGATACAGGTGATAGAGCGCCGGCAGCAGTTTGTGCAGGGCCAGGTCGCCCGTACCACCGAATACCAGGATGTCGCAAGGAATAGTCAAAACCACCACTCTCCACGTTCGTTTAGCTGGGCGGGTCGCGGGTCTTGTAGTATAACTACAAGAAAGCTACATCCCGGCCAGCCGATCATAACCGAGTCCAGCCTGTGAATCTGTTGCAACATATCGCCCAATCGCGCCATTTGCTGCGCAAATCGGAACTGAAAGTGGCCGACCATGTGCTGCTCGATCCGGCTGCCGTCATGCACAGCTCCATGGCCGACCTGGCTTACAGCGTGGGGATCAGCGAGCCGACCATCGTACGTTTTTGCCGGGCGATCGGCTGTTCGGGCTTTCAGGACCTCAAGCTCAAGCTGGCGCAGAGCCTGGCCGCGGGCGCCAGTTTTGGGCAGTTCGCGATCCACGAGGACGACTCGGTCGCTGACTACAGCCTGAAGATCTTCGATACCACACTACATACCTTGATGGAGGTGCGCGAACACCTCAATCCCCAGGCCCTGCAACAGGCGGTAACCGCCATGGCCCAGGCCCAGCGCGTGGAGTTCTATGGCTTTGGTGCATCCGGCGCGGTGGCGGCCGATGCCCAGCACAAGTTCTTCCGCTTGCTGCTCAGCGCCGCGGCCTATTCCGACCCACACATGCAGGCCATGTCTGCGGTGACGCTCAAGCCTGGCGATGTGGCCGTGTGCATTTCCCAATCGGGCCGCTCCAAGGACCTGCTGATCACGGCCAACCTGGTGCGTGAAAGCGGGGCCAACCTGATCACCCTGTGCCCGAGCCAGACGCCGTTGGCCGAGTTGTCCACTGTCAACCTGGCCATCGATGTGCATGAAGATACCGAGATCTATACCCCGCTGACCTCGCGTATCGCTCACCTGGTAGTGATCGACGTGCTGGCGATGGGCGTGGCCATGGCCCGCGGGCCGAGCCTGGTCAACCACCTCAAGAGCGTCAAGCGCAGCCTGCGCAGCCTGCGGCTGTCGCCCAAGTCGATCAAGGCTACCGACGACTGATCGCTAGCTTGAACCGGCTTTTTCGCGGGTAAACCCGCTCCCACAGGCCCTGTGAAAGATAATCCAGCCCTTCGGGCCATGCAGGCTCTGTGGGAGATCACCCAGCCCTTTGGGCTGCGCTGTCGCGCAGAGAACAAGTGGCTAGCGCCGCCTTCTTCTGTAGGAGCGGGCTTGTCAAATCAATGAGTTATGCGTTGTTCTATGAGAGCGGGTTTACCCGCGAAAAGGCGGTATAGGCAATGAAAATTCACGATTCTGTCACCAAACCAGCGCAAAATCGTAAACCCAAAAGGCCAGTCTGAAACTCCCGCATCCTTTCTGGGAGACAGGCAATGGCACGTGATCATGACGGTTCGTACCAACCCAGCGCCAAGGCTCGCAAGCAGCAGGAAAAGGACCAGCGCCGCATGGAGTTCCGCCGCGCGATCGAAAGCTACTGCGACCAGCGCCAACTGCTTCGCGAGATCACCGATTACCCTGATCTGCAGGACATCACGGTATGGCAGGTATCGGCGGCATCTTCCCCGAAAATCGCTCCACAAGCCCGCTGATCTTCGCCCGTTCATTGCGGATGAACGCCAGGAACGCCAACGCCACCGGCGACTGACGCTTGGCCTTGGACTGCACCACGCACCAGCTGCGATACAGGGGTAGTTCTTCGACCGGCAACTCCTTCAACACGCCGGTGGCCAGCTCCATGTTCACCGCGTGGCGAGTCAGCAGGGCGACGCCCAGGCCTGCGATCACGCACTCGCGCTGGGCGTCGGCGGAGGCGACTTCCAGGGTCTGGGTGAAATGCACACGCTTGTCCTTGAAGTATTCTTCGCAGGCCTTGCGCGTGCCCGAGCCCTGCTCGCGTACCAGCAGCGTGTGAGGTTCCAGGTCCTGCAGGCGGAGTTTTTCCAGCTTGCACAGCGGATGGTCCGGCGGTGCCACGGCAACGATGGGGTTGTTGAGGAACGGCATGAATTCCAGGCCCATGTCCTGGGGCACCATCGACATGATGATCAGGTCGTCGCGGTTGTCCGAGAGGCGCCGGATCGCCTGGGCGCGGTTGACCACCGTCAGGGTCAGGTTGACCTCCGGGTGGCGCTGCTTGAACGCGGCGAACAGGTGCGGGACGAAGTACTTGGCGCTGGATTCGATCGCCAGCTTGAGTTGCCCCTGCAGCGAGCCCTGCATGTCCGACAGCTGCATGTCGAGGTTTTCCAGGCGACCGAAGATGTCCCGGCTGGCACGTTGCAGGGCTTCGGCCGCCTCGGTGAGGTACAGCTTCTTGCCGACATATTCGAACAACGGCTGGCCCACCAGCTCTTCGAGCTGGCGGATCTGTAGACTTACGGCGGGTTGCGTCAATGCCATCTCTTCGGCTGCCCGGCTGTAGGAGCGCAGGTCACACACCTCATTGAAAATCTGCAGCTGCCTTAAAGTCATGCGCATCAATGACTTACGCATTCTTTCCTCACTTTCCGCAAAACCCTGTTACGGCACTATAAGCTTTTGCTAATGCCGACCCTAACAAATATTGATTTTTGTTTATCAACCTACAGCGCTAGGGTGAATGTGCGACTGGCCAGCAGCGTCTGGTCACGCCGACCGGCAGTACCGGCTCGTGTGTTCCATCGGCTTTGGGAAGACTCCAGTGATAAAAAAAATCCTGATCGCCAACCGGGGTGAAATCGCAGTTCGGATCGTGCGTGCGTGCGCCGAGATGGGCATTCGCTCCGTGGCGATCTATTCCGACGCCGACCGTCATGCCTTGCACGTCAAGCGCGCCGACGAGGCCTACAGCATCGGTGCCGAGCCCTTGGCCGGCTACCTGAACCCGCGCAAGCTGGTGAACCTCGCTGTGGAGACCGGCTGCGACGCCTTGCACCCAGGTTACGGTTTCCTTTCGGAAAATGCTGAGCTGGCGGAAATCTGCGCCGAGCGTGGCATCAAGTTCATCGGGCCGGCCGCTGATGTCATTCGCCGCATGGGCGACAAGACCGAAGCGCGTCGTACCATGATCCAGGCCGGTGTCCCGGTCACCCCGGGTACCGAAGGCAACGTCGCCGATATCCACGAGGCCCTGGCCGAGGGCGACCGCATCGGTTACCCGGTAATGCTCAAGGCTACGTCCGGTGGCGGCGGCCGTGGTATCCGTCGCTGCAACAGCCGCGAGGAACTGGAGCAGGCCTTCCCCCGCGTGATTTCCGAAGCGACCAAGGCGTTCGGTTCGGCGGAAGTGTTCCTGGAGAAGTGCATCGTCAACCCCAAGCACATCGAGGCGCAGATCCTGGGTGACAGCTTCGGCAACGTGGTGCACTTGTTCGAGCGCGACTGCTCGATCCAGCGCCGCAACCAGAAGCTCATCGAGATCGCTCCAAGCCCTCAGCTGACCCCGGAGCAGCGTGCCTACATCGGCGACCTGGCCGTGCGCGCAGCCAAGGCAGTGAACTACGAGAACGCCGGTACCGTGGAGTTCCTGCTCGCCGATGGCGAGGTGTACTTCATGGAGATGAACACCCGTGTGCAGGTGGAACACACCATCACCGAAGAAATCACCGGCATCGACATCGTTCGCGAACAGATCCGCATCGCCTCGGGCTTGCCCCTGTCGGTCAAGCAGGAAGACATCCAGCATCGCGGCTATGCATTGCAGTTCCGTATCAACGCCGAAGACCCGAAGAACAACTTCCTGCCCAGCTTCGGCAAGATCACCCGTTACTACGCGCCCGGCGGCCCAGGCGTGCGTACCGATACCGCGATTTACACCGGCTACACCATCCCGCCGTTCTACGACTCCATGTGCCTGAAACTGGTGGTCTGGGCGCTGACCTGGGAAGAAGCCATGGACCGCGGCCTGCGGGCCCTGGACGACATGCGCGTGCAAGGCGTCAAGACTACCGCCGCGTATTACCAGGAGATCCTGCGCAATCCGGAATTCCGTAGCGGCCAGTTCAACACCAGCTTCGTGGAAAGCCACCCGGAACTGACCAATTACTCGATCAAGCGCAAACCCGAAGAGCTGGCCCTGGCCATCGCCGCCGCCATTGCTGCACACGCAGGCCTGTGAGGAACCGAATAATGTCCAAGAAAATCTTTGTCACCGACACAATCCTGCGCGACGCCCACCAGTCCCTGCTGGCCACCCGCATGCGCACCGAAGACATGCTGCCGATCTGCGACAAGCTCGACAAGGTCGGCTACTGGTCGCTGGAAGTCTGGGGCGGCGCCACTTTCGATGCCTGCGTGCGCTTCCTCAAGGAAGACCCATGGGAACGCCTGCGCAAGCTGCGCGCCGCACTGCCCAACACCCGCCTGCAGATGCTGCTGCGCGGCCAGAACCTGCTGGGCTACCGCCACTACAGCGACGACGTGGTCAAGGCCTTCGTCGCCAAGGCCGCGGTCAATGGCATCGACGTGTTCCGTATCTTCGACGCCATGAACGACGTGCGTAACCTGCGCGTGGCCATCGAGGCGGTCAAGGCCGCTGGCAAGCACGCCCAGGGCACCATCGCCTACACCACCAGCCCCGTGCACACCATCGATGCCTTCGTGGCCCAGGCCAAGCAGATGGAAGCCATGGGTTGCGACTCGGTGGCGATCAAGGACATGGCCGGCCTGTTGACCCCTTACGCCACCGGTGAGCTGGTCAAGGCGCTGAAGGCCGAGCAGTCGCTGCCGGTATTCATCCATTCCCACGACACCGCCGGCCTGGCCGCCATGTGCCAGCTCAAGGCCGTGGAAAACGGTGCCGACCACATCGACACCGCTATCTCCAGCTTCGCCTGGGGTACCAGCCACCCGGGCACCGAGTCGATGGTCGCCGCCCTCAAGGGCACCGAGTTCGACACCGGCCTGGACCTGGAGCTGCTGCAGGAAATCGGCCTGTACTTCTATGCCGTACGCAAGAAGTACCACCAGTTCGAAAGCGAGTTCACCGCCGTGGATACTCGCGTGCAGGTCAACCAGGTCCCGGGCGGCATGATTTCCAACCTGGCCAACCAGCTCAAGGAGCAGGGCGCGCTCAACCGCATGAACGAAGTGCTGGCGGAAATTCCGCGGGTGCGCGAAGACCTCGGCTTCCCGCCGCTGGTCACTCCGACCTCGCAGATCGTCGGTACCCAGGCGTTCTTCAACGTGCTCGCTGGCGAGCGCTACAAGACCATCACCAACGAGGTGAAGCTGTACTTGCAAGGTGGCTATGGCAAGGCGCCGGGTGTGGTCAACGAGCAGCTTCGCCGCCAGGCGATCGGTAGCGAAGAGGTGATCGACGTGCGCCCGGCCGACTTGCTCAAGCCGGAGATGGCCAAGCTGCGTGCCGAGATCGGCAACCTGGCCCGCTGCGAGGAAGATGTGCTGACCTTCGCCATGTTCCCGGATATCGGCCGCAAATTCCTCGAGGAGCGTGAAGCCGGCACCTTGGTGCCTGAAGCCCTGCTGCCGATTCCAGAAGCGGGCGCTGTGGCCGGCCCGGGCGGCGAAGGTGTGCCGACCGAGTTCGTCATCGACGTGCACGGCGAGACCTACCGCGTCGACATCACCGGCGTGGGTGTCAAGGCCGAGGGCAAGCGCCACTTCTACCTGTCCATCGACGGCATGCCGGAAGAGGTGGTCTTCGAGCCACTGAACGAGTTCGTCAGCGGTGGCGGCAGCAAGCGCAAGCAGGCCAGCGGCCCAGGCCACGTAAGCACCACCATGCCGGGCAACATCGTCGATGTGCTGGTCAAGGAAGGTGACACGGTCAAGGCCGGTCAGCCGGTGCTGATCACCGAAGCCATGAAGATGGAGACCGAGGTCCAGGCGCCGATCGCCGGCAAGGTCACCGCCATCCACGTGGCCAAGGGCGATCGTGTCACGCCGGGCGAGATCCTGATCGAGATCGAAGGCTGATCGAAGCCTTCGACGACAAGCGGTTTACCTCATGGGGAGCGATATGCTCCCCTTTTTTTGTGCTGCCTTTTGTACGCAATCGCGGGGCAAGCCCGCTCCCACAGGCTGGACTGCTCCCGGTACCACTTTCTTGGGGCCGTCGACCTTGTGGGAGCGGGCTTGTCCCGCGATTGCGTCAGCTCTGGCGACTCAGCCCGTGCGGCAAGCCTCCAACGTCTTCAATTGCCCACCAGGCCGCTGGTTCTCCTCGCTCAACCAGCGCTCGAACCCCGCTGCCACCGCCGGCCATTCCTCGTCGGTAATCGAATACCAGGCGGTATCGCGATTGTGGTCCTTGACCACCATGTGATTGCGGAACACCCCTTCGAAGACGAAGCCGAAACGCTCGGCTGCACGCTTGGAGCGGGCGTTGGCATTGTTGCATTTCCATTCCAGGCGACGGTTGCCCAGGGCGAAGCCGAGCTTGCCCAGCAGGTAGACCGCCTCGGTACCTTTCGGTGTGCGCTGCATGGCAGCGCCGAAGGCGATATGGCCGATCTCGATGCGGCCATGGTCGGGAACGATGGACATCAGGCTGAGGATGCCCTGCACCTGGCCGTTGGCACGGTCGATGACGCTGTAGAACAGCGGGTCGTGGCCCGCGGCGTTGCCTTCCAGCCAGCGATCGAAGGCGCTGCGTTCACCGAAGGGGCCATAGGGCAGGTAATCCCACAGGGCAGGATCGGACCCAGGGCCTTGCAATGCCGCCCACAGGTCGTCGCCGTGGCGCGCCGGGTCGAGTTTCTCCAGGCGGATGAAACGGCCTTCGATGGGCTCGGCCTTGGGTGTTGCGGCGGGCTTGAAGTTCAGTGCGTCGCGCATGGTCGGCCTACAGTGGTTTACGGAATTGGATGAAACCTGGGCGTTCGGCGACCTGTTCGTACAGGCTGATCGCGGTGGCGTTGGTTTCGTGGGTCAGCCAGTGCACCTTGATGCAGCCGGCGGCCTTGGCGGTGGCATAGACATGCTCGATCAGTTGCCGGCCGATACCCAGGCCGCGCTGCTGGCCGTCCACGTACAGATCCTGCAGGTAGCACGAATTTTCGATGCTCCAGTTGGACCGATGATAGATCCAGTTGACCATCCCTACCGCTTTGCCATCGACCCACGCCAGGGCCGCATGGGTAGGCTCGTTCGGGTCGAGCAGGCGTTGCCAGGTGCTGGCGCTGACGGCTTCCGGCAGTTCGGTTTCATAGAACCGCAGGTAGGCCTGCCACAGGGCGAGCCAGGCAGCGTGGTCGGTGGCGCTTACTGGGCGCAGGATGATTTCGGACATGGCGGTTTTCCTTTCCTTCAGAGTGAATGCATGTGTGCGGCAAGCTGGTTGTCCAGGTGATCTGCGCTGGCGGCCAGGCCTTCGCGTACGCCTCGGATATCCTCGGCCGAGCGGTTCTGGCTGAGCTTGCGCGCGCCTTGCAGGCGGGTGATGGGCACGCGAATGCCGACGATGGCGCGAAGCATGCCGTCTATGTAGTCGCGCGGGGCATCGCTCACTTTCCAAGGCTCGGCGCGCCCTTGTTCGTGACGATCGCTCAGGCGGCTGACAAGCTCGAGCAGGCGAGGGGCGTCGTGGAACACCTCGACCGGGCCGTAGGCATGGACGGCCAGGTAGTTCCATGTCGGCACCACCTTGTGGTGCTCGGCCTTGCTCGGGTAGTAGGACGGGCTGACGTAGGCATCGGCGCCGGCGAATACCAACAAAGCTTCACCGCCCTGGGCCAGGGCCTGCCATTGAGGGTTGGACCGGGCCAGGTGGGCATAGACGGTCCCATATTGGCCTTCATGGGGCGTGAGCAAAACCGGCAGGTGGGTCGCCAGCAGGCCTTGTTCACCATGGCTGACCAGTACGGCGAGGCGGGTGTCGAGCATCTGCTGGTGCAGGCGCTCGAGGTCGTGTTCCTGGTGGGGCTTGGCGTTGTACATGGCGTAGTCCTTGTTCGATGGCTCCATCCTAGGCAGGCTATTGGTACCAGGTAAGAGCCAATAGCAGCTATTTCGATAGGTCCAATACCATGCATGAACGCCCCTTTGCGTTGCCCTTCGACCCAGCCGGTATCGTGCTGGACCGCCGCCGTGGGCTCAGCCAACAGCTCTACCAGGCGCTGCGGGCAAGGGTATTGGATGGTCGCCTGGGCAGTGGTACGCGTCTGCCGGCGACGCGTGACCTGGCTGCGATGCTGTCGCTTTCCCGCAACAGCGTGGTGCGTGCCTACGACCAGCTATACGCCGAAGGCTATATCGAAAGCCGGGTCGGCGATGGCACCTATGTCAGCCAGCTTCCGAAACTATCCACACAACTGTCCACAGGGTTATCCCGGGGTTTATCAACAGGTTTATCCACAATTTGCGTATCTGATACTGAGGATTTATCCAGCTCAGGTCGCTCGGGAAGCGCCATGGAGCGCCTGAAAACCCATCATCTTCCGCCGCCACGTACAGGCGCGCCGCGCGCATTTCGCGTTGGAGTTCCGGCGTTCGACCTGTTTCCTTTCCAGCTCTGGGCCAAGCTGCAAGCGGGTTTCTGGCGAAAACCGGATGCCGCACTGCTGGGCTATGGCGACCCTGCGGGCGAACCGCTGCTCAGGGGGCTCATCGCCGCCTATCTGCGTCGCTCGCGCGGGCTTGTTTGCACGGCTGAACAAATTGTGATCACCAGTGGTGCGCAAGAAGCCATAAGCCTTTGTGCACAGTTGTTGTTGCAGCCGGGCGACGAGGTAGCTGTGGAAAACCCTGGATACCGCGCGGCAGGTCATACCTTTGCCTTGGCCGGAGCCTGCGTGCGAGGCGTACCTGTGGATGAGGAAGGCCTGGACTGCGAACGCCTGGTGCAATTGGCCGACTGCCGGCTGGCCTACGTCACACCGGCGCACCAGTACCCCACCGGTGTCACCATGAGCCTGGCCAGGCGGCTGTCGCTGCTGGACTGGGCCGAGCAGCGCAACGGTTGGGTGATCGAGGATGACTACGATGGCGAGTACCGCTACAGCGGCGCGCCCCTGGCGCCCCTGGCTGCCCTGGACCGGCAGGGGCGGGTTCTATATGTCGGTACCTTTGGCAAGATCGCCTTTCCTGCCCTGCGCCTGGGTTACCTGGTACTTCCCCAGCGGCTGGTGCAGCCTTTCAGCCAGGGGCGAGCACTGGCGGTGCGGCATTCGGAGATAGGTAACCAGCACGTCATGGCGCAGTTCATGGCCCAAGGGCATTTCCAGCGGCACATCCGACGCATGCGCAAGGCAGCGCTGGCACGGCGTAATGTGCTCAAGGCGGGTTGGCCTACCGGTGTGCCCGGATTGGGCGATATGCCAGAGGTGGCGGCGGGGCTGCATGTGCGTGTGGCTGTGGATAACTATGCGAGAGAGCAGGAACTGGTGGCGTTGGCGGAGGCGGTTGGCGTGGAGGTCAATCCCCTGAGCAGCTACTGGCTCGAGGACAGCGAGGTGCCTGTGGATAAGCGGGCGGGGCTGGTGCTGGGGTTTGCGGCGGTGCCGGAGGCCCAGATTGCGGATGCGTTGATGCGGGTGCGCAAGGCATGGAAAACATGAGCGCCCGAAATCGCCGGCAAGCCGGCTCCCACAGGTTTGGCGATGTCTCTACAAACAGCGCAGAACAGGTGGGGGCCGGCTTGCCGGCGATCGGGCGTCAGGTCAGGTCCCGGACTTGATCCGTGTCCAGGCGCGGGTCCGTGCCCGCTCGGCGTCGCGCTGCAAGGGCTTCAAGGTATACAGCTTGGCCATCGCCTCGGCAGTCGGGTACAGGTTGGGGTTGTTGCGGATCGCCGGGCTGACCTTGTCGGTGGCGTCCTTGTTCGGGTTGGGGTAGCCGACGAAGTCGCTGATCGGTGCGATCACTTCCGGCCTCAGCAAGTAATTGATGAAGGCATGGGCGTCTTCCGGGTTGGCGGCATTCTTCGGAATGGCCAGCATGTCGAACCAGATCGGCGCGCCTTCCTTGGGCAGGCGCATGTCCACCACCACGCCGTTCTTGGCGTCGCGCGCGCGGTTGGCCGCCTGCGAAAAGCTGCCCGAATAGCCCACGGCCACGCAGATATCGCCGTTGGCGATGTCCGCCATGTACTTGGAGGAGTGGAAGTAGGTGATATGCGGGCGGATCTTGAGCATCAGCGCTTCGGCTTTCTTGTAGTCGGCCGGCTTCTCGCTGTTGGGCGGCAGCCCAAGGTACCGCAGGGCCAGCGGCAGGATCTCCGACGGCGAGTCGAGCAAGGCCACGCCGCACTGCTTGAGCTTGGCGATGTTCTCTTCCTTGAAGATCAGGTCCCAGCTATCCACCGGGGCATTGTCGCCCAGCGCGGCTTTGACCTTGTCTGGGTTGAAGCCGATCAGCACGGTGCCGTACATGTAGGGCACGGCATGCTTGTTACCGGGGTCGTTGGCCTCGATCAGCTTCATCAGCGCCGGGTCCAGGTGCTGCCAGTTGGGCAACTTGCTGCGATCCAGTGGCTGGAACACCCCGGCCTCGATCTGCTTGGCCAGGAACACGTTCGACGGGACCACCACGTCATAGCCGGAGTTGCCCGTGAGCAGCTTGGCTTCCAGGGCTTCGTTGGTGTCGAAGATGTCGTAGATCAGCTTGACGCCGCTGTCCTGCTGAAAGTCCGTCAGGGTTTGCGGCGTGATGTAGTCGAACCAGTTGTACACCCGCAGGGTGCGCTGTTCGGCTTGGGCCGGCAGGGCGCCGGCCAAAAGGCCGGCGGCGATGAGCGGGGCGAGCAGACGCGTGAGACGGGCCATGGTCAGGCTCCTGGCTGGGTGCGCTGGAAGCCTTCCAGCACGTTGACGGCATTGATACCGATTTCTTCCACAGCGTAGCCGCCTTCCATCACGAAGAGGGTCGGCTTGCCCAGGCGACCGATGCGTTCGCCCATGGCCAGGTAGTCGGGGCTGTCGAGCTTGAACTGGGAAATCGGGTCGTCCTTGAAGGTGTCCACACCCAGGGAAACCACCACCACGTCCGGAGCGTAGGCGGCGATGCGCTGGCAGGCGTCTTCCAGCGCCTGGCTCCAGGCTGCCCAGTCACTGCCGGCGGGCAGGGGGTAGTTGATGTTGCAGCCTTCCCCGGCGCCTTCACCGGTTTCGTCGGCATAGCCGAGGAAGAACGGGAATTCGTCCTGGGGGTCGCCGTGGATCGAGGCGAAGAACACGTCGCCGCGCTGGTAGAAGATGTCCTGGGTGCCGTTGCCATGGTGGTAATCGACGTCCAGGATAGCGACCTTGCGGTGGCCTTGGTCGAGGAATGCCTGGGTCGCGATGGCGGCGTTGTTCAGGTAGCAATAACCGCCCATGACCTCGGCGGCGGCGTGGTGCCCTGGTGGGCGGCACAGGGCGAAGGCCGAGTGTGCGCCTTGCTGGATCGCCGCTTGGGCGGTAAGGGCAACCTGGGCTGCGCTGTAGGCGGCTTGCCAGGTACCGGCGGTGATCGGTGCGCCGGCATCGAAGCTGTAGTAGCCCAGCTCGCCGTGCAGGCCGGTCGGCTTGACCTTGCGCAGTGTACGCGCCGGCCAGGTGAACGGCAGCAGGTCGCCTTCCTGGCCCAGTTCGGCCCAGCGTGCCCAGGCGCCTTCGAAGAAGTCCAGGTAGTCGGCGCCATGCACCCGCAGCAGCGGGGCGCGGCCGAAGTCGCGCGGGCCTTCGATGGGGCCGAGGTTGCGCTTCTTCACCTGGTCCAGGACATGGTCGGCGCGCGAAGGCATCTCGAAGCAGGGCATCAGCTTGCCGTCGATCAGCTCGCAGCGGCCGTGGTGCAGGCGGTGGTCATCGGAATAGATCGTCAGCACGTTGTTGTTCTCCGGTTTTTACTGGCGTGCCTCATTGTGTGAGGGGGCGTGGTCGGGGAGAACGACGGAAACGGCCAAAAGGGGATCGATGTGGCCAAAGCTGGTGTGTGCGGTTTTTCAAGGCTCAATCGCCGGCAAGCCGACTCCCACCTGTTCTGCACTGTACCTGTGGGAGGCGGCTTGCCGGCGATTGGCTCAATGCAGTCAGCCGCGAAAATGACTGGGCGCGACGCCGCTCCAGCGTTGGAAGGCATGTCGGAAACTCGCCGTCTCGCTGAACCCCAGGGTTTCGGCGATGCGATAGATCGGCATCTGGTCCTCGGCCAGCAACTGCTTGGCCCTTTCGAAACGCAGTTCGTCGAGCAGCTGTTGATAACTGCACCCCAATGCCTGCAGGTGCCGCCGCAAGGTGCGCGACGAGCAGTTCATCTGCCGGGCCAGGCCTTCGAGCCCCGGCGCTGCGTCCAGCTGCTGCATCAGCAAGTGGCGAATGCGCCCCAGCCAGGCCTGGCGCCCGGTGAATTCCAGGTTGAGCTGCCGGCAGCGTTCGGCCATGGCCTTGTGGGTGATGGGATCGGCCAAGGGCAGGGGCATGTCCAGCCAGCGGCGTTCGAAGGCGAACGCATTGTCGTTGGCTTCGAAACCCAGTGGGCATTGGAAGGCATCGGCATAGAGCGCATGGTAACCGGGCCGGGAATACTCGAAGCGTGCCGCCAGCAGCGGCAGGGGCTTGCCCAGCAAGTCATCGCAGATGACCTTCAAGGAAACCAGGCAGAACTCCACGTTGAAGGCCGCCAGGTCCGGGCTGTCCCGGTAGTCGCTGGCGCTGAACCAGACCCGCTGGCCGTCATCCACCAAGCGCAGCTGGAAGGCCGTGCCCAACAACGCCGGGTAGCGCAGTGCCAGGCGCAGGGCGTCACCCAAAGTGGCACTGGAGAGCAGGGCGTAACCGAGCATCCCGTAGCACGACACATGCATGCGCCGGCCCAGCTCCAGGCCGATCTCCTCGCGCAATGCCACGGCGTTGGCGCATACCTGCAATTCCTGCTGGGTGGTGATGCGCGCATCGGCATGGCCCAGGTCCGCCAGCGCGATGCCGCTGCCGGCCAGCAACCGCGAGGCATCGCAGCCTTCTTCCTGGAAGACCTTGAGAATCAGCGAAACCGCGTTGAGGGTGGTGAGGTGGCTGTGCAGCATGCTCGGTATCCCGTTGGGCTGGGAGGCATTATGGAGCAAGTTGTGTGCCGGGCGGGACGAACCTGCGCCCCTGTGGAGGGCGGGCATAAAAAAAGGGCCCAAAGCGTTGCTCGGGCCCTTGAAAGGTTGAGAGGTGTCTAGTCCCTCGACCTGGTGAGACGTTTCAAGCCGTCGGTTACGCCTTCAGCGGAACCAGACGTGGGGCGATCATGTTCTCTGGGCGCAGGATGTCGTTGAGCATCGCTTCGTCCAGCAGCTGTTCCTCGCGCACCAGTTCCAGTACGCCGCGGCCGGTTTCCAGGGCGACGCGGGCGATACGGGTGGCGTTTTCGTAGCCGATGTACGGGTTCAGGGCGGTGACCAGGCCGATCGAGTGCTCGACCAGTTCACGGCAGCGCTGCTCGTTGGCGGTGATGCCGACGATGCAGTGCTCGCGCAGCATGTCCATGGCGCGCTGGAGCAGGCGGATGGAGTCGAAGATCTTGTAGGCGATCAGCGGTTCCATGACGTTGAGCTGCAGCTGGCCGCCTTCGGCGGCGACGGTCAGGGCCAGGTCGTTGCCCATGATGGCGAAGGCGACCTGGTTGACGGCTTCCGGGATAACCGGGTTGACCTTGCCTGGCATGATCGAGCTGCCTGGCTGGCGAGCCGGCAGGTTGATCTCGTTGATACCGGTGCGTGGGCCGCTGGACAGCAGGCGCAGGTCGTTGCAGATCTTCGACAGCTTGACCGCGGTACGCTTGAGCATGCCGGAGAACAGTACGAAGGCGCCCATGTCGGAGGTGGCTTCGATCAGGTCGGCAGCCGGGACCAGTGGCTGGCCGCTGATGGTCGCCAGGCGCTGCACGGCCAGGGCCTGGTAGCCTGGGTCGGCGTTGATGCCGGTACCGATCGCGGTACCGCCCAGGTTGATCTCGGTCAAAAGCTCAGGCGCCAGGGAACGCAGACGGTTCAGGTCTTCGGTCATGGTGGTGGCAAAGGCGCGGAATTCCTGGCCCAGGGTCATCGGCACGGCGTCCTGCAGCTGGGTGCGGCCCATCTTCAGTACGTGGTCGAATTCCTTGCCTTTTGCAGCGAAGGCCTGGATCAGGCTGTCGAGGCTGGCCAGCAGGGCATCGTGGCCCAGCAGCAGGCCCAGACGGATGGCCGTCGGGTAGGCGTCGTTGGTCGACTGCGCCATGTTCACGTCGTTGTTCGGGTGCAGGTACTGGTACTCACCCTTCTTGTGGCCCATGGCCTCCAGCGCGACGTTGGCGATGACCTCGTTGGCGTTCATGTTGGTAGAAGTACCAGCGCCGCCCTGGATCATGTCCACCACGAACTGGTCGTGGTATTCACCGCGGATCAGGCGGGCACAGGCCTCGCTGATGGCAGCGTGCTTGGCATCGCTTAGGTGGCCCAGCTCACGGTTGGCGTCGGCAGCGGCCTGCTTGACCATGGCCAGGGCCACGACCAGCTTCGGGTAGTGCGACAGCGGAACACCGGAGAGGTGGAAGTTGTTGGCAGCGCGCAGGGTCTGGATGCCGTAGTAGGCATCGGCAGGGACTTCAAGGGTACCAAGCAGGTCTTTTTCGACGCGGAACGATGCAGCGGAGGACATGACGGATATCATCTCGATTTAAACCCGGCACCAGCCGGAATGGCGCCAATCCTAGGCCTGGGCGGATTTTGCGGCCAATGCTGTTGCACGCTAACCTATGCGCAAACGGCATACCGAATCATGTGACGCCAATTGACAATCGAGCGTGTCCCATTTTGGTGCACGCTGGGAGATCGCTTCATGAACCTCGAAAGCAAGTGGCTGGAGGACTTCAGTGCCCTGGCCGCTACCCGCAGTTTTTCCCAGGCGGCGGAACGCCGTTTCGTGACCCAGCCAGCGTTCAGCCGGCGGATCCGTAGCCTTGAGGCTGCCTTGGGCCTGACCTTGGTGAATCGTTCCCGCACGCCCATCGAACTGACCGAAGCCGGGCAGCTATTTCTCGTCACGGCGCGCACCGTTGTCGACCAGTTGAGCGAAGTTCTGCGGCATTTGCATCATCTGGAAGGTGGGCAGGGCGAAGTGGTGCAGGTGGCGGCGGCACACTCCCTGGCGTCGGGGTTCTTCCCACGCTGGGTCGCCCAGTTGCGCAACGATGGCTTGAACATCGCCACCCGCCTGGTCGCCACCAACGTAGGTGATGCGGTGCATGCACTGCGCGAAGGCGGTTGCGACCTGATGCTGGCCTTCTATGACCCGGACGCCGCCCTGCAGATGGATGCCGAGATCTTCCCCTCGCTGCACATGGGCACCACGGAAATGTTGCCGGTGTGTGCGGTGGGGGCCGACGGCAAGCCGTTGTTCGATCTCGAGGGTGAAAGCAGCGTGCCATTGCTGGCCTACAGTGCCGGTGCGTTCCTCGGACGTTCTGTCAACCTGCTGCTGCGCCAGCGCAACCTGCGCTATACCACGGTCTATGAAACCGCCATGGCCGACAGTCTCAAGAGCATGGCCCTGGAGGGCATGGGTATCGCCTGGGTGCCGCGACTGTCGATGCGCGGCGAGCTGGAGCGCGGAGAGCTGGCGATCTGTGGGGGCAGCCAGTGGCACGTACCACTGGAAATCCGCCTGTACCGCTGCGCCCTGGTGCGCAAGGCCAACGTACGCTTGCTGTGGCGCAAGCTCGAGGGTGGCACGGCAGCCGTGTCAGTTGACTCAAAAGTCAGCCAAACCCCCGAAAAATAAGGCCGACAGTTGGTCGCCGGGGTGCCTTTACGGCACTGCCTTACGGTATACTGCGCGGCCCCTGGACCGGATCGATCCGGTCACTGATCAGCAAACAAGCCACGCCGGTCGTCCCGCGTGGCTTGTTGTTTTTTGACGCGCCCGCGGGCGCACAAGCGAAGAGGCTCGACGATGAGTGCACTGGTTGGCGTGATCATGGGCTCCAAGTCCGATTGGTCCACCCTTAGCCACACCGCCGATATGCTGGAAAAACTCGGCATTCCCTACGAGGTGAAGGTGGTTTCCGCCCACCGTACCCCGGATCTGCTGTTCCAGTACGCCGAGGAGGCCGAAGGCCGTGGCATCGAGGTGATCATCGCCGGTGCCGGCGGCGCTGCCCATCTGCCAGGCATGTGCGCTGCCAAGACCCACCTGCCGGTGCTGGGCGTGCCGGTGCAGTCGTCGATGCTGTCGGGTGTCGATTCGCTGCTGTCGATCGTGCAGATGCCGGCAGGCGTGCCGGTCGCCACCCTGGCCATCGGCAAGGCCGGCGCGATCAACGCGGCATTGCTGTCGGCGAGCATCCTGGGCGCCAAGTACCCGCAGTACCACGCGGCACTCAAGCAGTTCCGCACGGAGCAGACCGAAACCGTCCTGGACAACCCGGACCCGCGCCAGGCCTGAGGCTATCAACATGAAGATCGGTGTAATCGGTGGCGGCCAGCTGGGCCGCATGCTGGCCTTGGCGGGAACGCCGCTGGGCATGAACTTCGCTTTCCTCGACCCCGCCCCGGACGCCTGCGCGGCGCCCTTGGGCGAGCACGTGCGGGCCGACTACGGCGACCAGGACCACCTGCGCCAGCTGGCCGACGAAGTCGACCTGGTGACCTTCGAGTTCGAGAGCGTCCCGGCCGAGACCGTGGCCTTCCTCTCGCAGTTCGTCCCGGTCTACCCGAGCGCCGAAGCCCTGCGCATCGCCCGTGACCGCCTGTTCGAGAAGAGCATGTTCCGCGACCTGGGCATCCCGACGCCGGCCTTCGCCGACATCCTCTCCCAGGAAGACCTGGACGCCGCCGTGGCCAGCATCGGCCTGCCGGCGGTGCTCAAGACCCGTACCTTGGGCTACGACGGCAAGGGCCAGAAGGTCCTGCGCACTGCCGACGACGTGGTGGGCACCTTTGCCGAACTGGGCAGCGTGCCGTGCCTGCTCGAAGGCTTCGTGCCATTCACCGGCGAAGTTTCGCTGGTGGCCGTGCGTGGCCGCGATGGCGAAACCCGCTTCTACCCGCTGGTGCACAACACCCATGAAAGCGGCATCCTGCGCCTGTCGGTGGCCAGCCAGGCGCACCCGCTGCAGGCCCTGGCCGAAGATTATGTCGGGCGTGTGCTGCAGAAGCTGGACTACGTGGGCGTGATGGCCTTCGAGTTCTTCGAGGTCGACGGCGGCCTGAAGGCCAACGAGATCGCGCCGCGGGTGCACAACTCCGGGCACTGGACCATCGAAGGCGCCGAGTGCAGCCAGTTCGAGAACCACCTGCGCGCCGTTGCCGGCCTGCCGCTGGGCTCCACCGCCAAGGTCGGCGAGAGCGCCATGCTCAACTTCATCGGCGAAGTGCCGGCGGTGGACAAGGTCGTGGCCATCGAGGGCTGCCACCTGCACCACTACGGCAAGGCGTTCAAGGTCGGCCGCAAGGTTGGCCATGCCACCCTGCGCTGCGCCGACATGGCCACGCTCAAAGGCAAGATCGCCGAAGTCGAAGCGCTGATCGCCGGCTGATTGAACCTCTGCCCCGGCAGGCCCTCTGAAATGGCAACAAGCCAAAGCGCTGTCTAGGCTTTGGCTTGTTCCATTTCATTGCAGAGGGATCGCCATGGGTATCATCGGAACCATCTTCATCGGCCTCATCGTGGGCCTGCTAGCCCGCTTCCTCAAGCCTGGGGATGACAGCATGGGCTGGATCATGACCATCCTCCTGGGCATCGCCGGCTCCCTGGTCGCCACCTACGGCGGGCAGGCCCTGGGTATCTACCAGGCGGGCCAGGCCGCCGGTTTCGTTGGCGCCCTGATCGGCGCCATCGTGCTATTGGTGATCTACGGATTCATCAAGAAACGCGGGTGACTGGTTTAGAATGCCCGGCAATTCACCCGAGTTGCCGAGCATTCTCCATGCGTGCGTTTTTTCTTGCTTCCCTGTTGTTGGCCAGCACCCTGGCCCATGCCGAACTGCCCGAGACCGACTGGCTGGAGCTGATGCCCAAATCGGACCAGAAGGCGCTCGAGCAGATGCCCGAGATCGACCACAACTCCCCCGAGGCCATGGGTACCTTCACCGACAAAGGTGGGCTCAAGCAGGCCAAGGGGTTGCCGGCGGTGATGTATTCGACCAAGACCGTGGCGGCCATGAACGGCAGGCAGATCCGCCTGGGCGGGTATCCGGTGCCGTTGGAGAGCGATGCCAAGGGCAACAGCACGCTGTTCTTCCTGGTGCCGTACCCCGGCGCCTGCATCCATGTGCCACCGCCGCCACCGAACCAGTTGGTGCTGGTGCGCTATCCCAAGGGGCTGAAGATCGACGATATCTACACGCCGTTGTGGGTCAGTGGGACGCTGAAGGTGGAAAAGGTCAGCAATGACCTGGCGGATGCGGCCTATGCCATGGATGCGGGGAAGGTGAGGGTGGTAGAAGACGCCGACCTCTGATTTTTCAGTGGCGCCCCTTCGCGGGTAATGCACGAACCCTGTGGGAGCGGGTTTACCCGCGAAAAGAGTCAGAGCGCCTCGCTGCCGATGGTGACGCTCAGCACGTGGCTTGCCCCGGGCGCCAGGGTCACCACGTCATCCCACACGTTCGCCGTCTCGATGCACAGCATCCGCTGCCAGCCATCATCCGCCATGTCTGGCAACGCCTTCGCGCGGTCGGCCCAGGGGTTCCAGATCACCGCAGAACGCGAACCGGCGCTGTGCAAGGTGATGCGGCGGTTCCAGTGCGGGTCGACGATCTTCAGTACGGCAGGACTTGCAGGTAGATGCGGTCGGTTTCCCCGGCAAAATCCAGCGCGCCATGTTGCTGGCGCAGCGCCCAATCGGCCAGGGTTTCGATATAGCCCAGGTTCTCCACGCCTTCGACGCGTACCTGGCGCACATCGCTCACGGCGAAGTAACTGTGCAGCGCTTGGCTGAGGGTGACGCTGTCATTGCCCATGTTCTGGCTGCGCAGGGTCATCTTCAGCTGCGTGCCCATTTCGATCAGCAGCTTGAGCTCGACGTCATGGGGCCAGCCGGGCAGGTCGCCCTGGGCCTCGGGCAGGCTGAACTCGATGCGCAGGCCTTCGTCCGCTTCCTCGATACCCAGCAGCTGCCAGTCACGGGTGCGGGCCAGGCCATGGGCGGGTGCCTGTTCGCCGTGGTACATGGCTTGGACGGCCTGAGGGTTGCGCTGCAGGTTGCCGAACCAGGGCCAACACACCGGCACGCCGGCGCGTACCGACTTGCCCTGGCGGAAGATGGCCTGGTCGCTGAGCCACAGCAGCGGCGGCTCGCCCAGTCGCTGATAGCTCAGGACCTGGGCGCCCTGTTGGGCGATCAGCAGTTCTGCATGCGCGCTGGTGATGCGCCAGCAGTTGAGCTCGCCGTGTTGTTCCGTTTCGACCTGGAAGGTAGCCATTGCGCTTGTCTCGTTGGGATGCAAATGAGGCCTTGGACCTCATGCCTTGCAACGAGTTTAACGCGCCTGTGGCTCAGCGACGAGGGACGGAGCGGGTGCGGCCACTGCCATCGATGGCGACGAACACGAAGACGGCTTCGGTGACCTTGCGCCATTCGCTGGACAGCGGGTCGTCGCTCCATACTTCCACCATCATCTGGATGGAGCTGCGGCCGATTTCCAGGGTCTGGGTATAGAAGGACAGCTGCGCGCCCACGGCGACCGGTACCAGGAACGCCATGCGATCGATGGCCACGGTGGCGACACGGCCACCGGCGACGCGGCTGGCCATTGCCGTGCCGGCCAGGTCCATCTGGGCTACCAGCCAGCCGCCGAAGATATCGCCGAAACCGTTGGTTTCGCGCGGCAGGGCGGTAATCTGCAGGGCCAGGTCGCCCTGTGGGATGGGATCTTCTTGTTCGAGCTCAATCATGCGGTGGGGCCTCGGACCCGTGACGCTTCGTTGGTTGGCGCAAAGAACGGACGCCGGGAAAACGATTCAGCTGAAAACATACTACGCTGATTTCGCTTCGGTGGGCGGCCAAAGGGAAACTCTGCGAAACCGCCTGAAACACTTGACCGGCGTTTTCGCACAACATCCCATGAGAGGCGCAACCTTTTCCTACGAGCGGCCAGTATATAGACCTGAACAGCCAGCGACGACCGTGCATTCATGAATATCTGTATGGATTTTGTACCGCTATGAGTCGCCTGCGGCAATTTGTTATCTTCGCCGGCGACATCCTCCAGAAGCCGCATGACAAACGGCCTGCACGACAATAAAGAGAAAAGCCATGACCTCCGTGCCGAGCAGTATCGAGCAGCCTTCGCGGCCGCTGACCCGCAGCGACTATAAAACCCTTTCCCTGTCCGCCCTTGGCGGAGCGTTGGAGTTCTACGACTTCATCATCTTCGTGTTCTTCGCCACGGTAGTCGGCAAACTGTTCTTCCCCGTCGACATGCCTGAGTGGCTGCGGCTGATGCAGACCTTCGGCATCTTCGCCGCCGGCTACCTGGCCCGGCCGCTGGGCGGCATCATCATGGCGCATTTCGGCGACCTGCTCGGGCGCAAGAAGATGTTCACCCTGAGCATCTTCATGATGGCGGTGCCGACCCTGGTCATGGGCTTGCTGCCGACCTATGCACAGATCGGCCTGTGGGCGCCGATCCTGCTGCTGGCGATGCGCGTGGTCCAGGGCGCCGCGATCGGTGGCGAGGTGCCAGGGGCCTGGGTATTCGTCTCCGAGCACGTGCCGGCCCGTAACACCGGCTATGCCTGCGGCACGCTGACCGCCGGCCTGACCTCGGGCATCCTGCTCGGTTCGTTGGTGGCCACTTTGATCAACACCCTCTACAGCCCCGATGAAGTGGCGGCCTATGCTTGGCGTATTCCTTTCCTGCTGGGCGGCGTGTTCGGGCTGGTAGCGGTGTACCTGCGGCGCTGGCTGCATGAGACACCGGTATTCGCCGAGATGCAGCAACGCAAGGCTTTGGCTGAAGAGCTGCCGTTGCGCGCGGTGCTGCGCGACCACCGCGGCGCGATCATCCTGTCGATGCTGCTGACTTGGTTGCTGTCGGCGGCCATCGTCGTGATCATCCTCATGACCCCGGCGCTGCTGCAGAGTCTCTACCAGGTCAGCCCCACCGATTCACTGAAAGCCAACAGCCTGGCCATCGTGCTGCTGAGCGTCGGCTGCGTCGCAGCCGGCAGCCTGGCCGACCGTTTCGGCGCCGGGCGGGTGTTCGTGGTGGGCAGCCTGCTGTTGCTCGTGTCTTCGTGGGTGTTCTTCCACAGCCTGCCGAGCCGGCCTGACCTGTTGTTCCCGTTGTATGCGATCACCGGCCTGTGCGTGGGGATCGTCGGCGCGGTGCCCTACGTCATGGTCAAGGCGTTCCCGCCGGTGGTGCGGTTCAGTGGGCTGTCGTTCTCCTACAACCTGGCCTACGCGATCTTTGGCGGGTTGACGCCGATGGTGGTCACGGCGCTGCTGAAGTTCAGCCCGATGGCGCCGGCCTATTATGTGGCTGGGCTGTGTGCCGTTGGTCTGTTGGTGGGGGTGTATCTGGTAGCGAACAAGCGTTGATAGGCCGGGGGCGCTTTGCGCCCCTTTCGCGGCACAAGGCCGCTCCTACAGAACCGCGCTGCCTTGTGCCGCGACGGGGTGCGAAACGCCCCCTCACATCCTTGCAACATCCTGCAAAGGCCATCCCGGTTTCCGGTGATGGCCTTTCATCCAATTGTCACATTCGAGTCATAGAGTGTTCATGCGGCCTGCAGATACTTGGGCCCGTTCCATCTCACACCCCAAATATTCCTGCTAGGAGTTAGGCATGAAACTGAAGCGTTTGATGGCGGCCCTCACGTTCGCCGCCGCTGGCGTCGCTACCGCCAATGCGGTTGCCGCCGTCGATCCTGCAATCCCGACCTACACCAAGACCACTGGCGTATCGGGCAACCTCTCCAGCGTCGGTTCCGATACCCTGGCGAACCTGATGACTCTGTGGGCCGAGGCCTACAAGAAGGAATATCCGAACGTAAACATCCAGATCCAGGCTGCCGGCTCCTCCACCGCGCCACCCGCGCTGACCGAAGGTACCGCCAACCTCGGCCCGATGAGCCGCAAGATGAAGGACGTCGAGCTGCAGGCCTTCGAGCAGAAGTACGGCTACAAGCCGACCGCCATCCCGGTCGCCGTCGACGCCCTGGCCGTGTTCGTGCACAAGGACAACCCGATCAAGGGCCTGACCATGGCCCAGGTCGATGCGATCTTCTCGTCTACCCGCCTGTGCGGCGCCAAGGCCGACGTCAAGACCTGGGGCGACATCGGCGTGACCGGCGACCTGGCCAACAAGCCAATCCAGCTGTTCGGCCGCAACTCGGTATCCGGTACCTATGGCTACTTCAAGGAAGAAGCCCTGTGCAAAGGCGACTTCAAGCCTAATGTCAACGAACAGCCTGGCTCGGCTTCGGTCGTGCAGTCGATCAGCAGCTCGCTGAACGGCATCGGCTACTCGGGTATCGGCTACAAGACCGCCAGCGTCAAGACCGTGCCCCTGGCCAAGAAGGAAGGCGGCGCGTTCGTCGAAGACAACGAAGCCAACGCCCTGAACGGCACCTACCCGCTGTCGCGCTTCCTGTACGTCTACGTCAACAAGGCCCCGAACAAGCCTCTGGCCCCGCTGGAAGCCGAGTTCGTCAAGCTGGTGCTGTCGCAGGCTGGCCAGCAGGTCGTGGTGAAGGACGGCTACATCCCGCTGCCGGCCAAGGTGGTCGACAAGACCCTGGCTGACCTGGGCCTGTCCCACGCCGGTAACGTTGCAAAAAAGTAAGTAACTGAGGAAGGGGCCGGTGCTTGATGCCTGGCCTTTTCCACGAATTCCCAGTCCGAAGCCAGGGCTCCTGAGCGGCGGGCTTTTTTGCGTCACTGCATTGTCATGTTTTTGTCATACGGGACCGCTAGGGTGTGCGCATGAATGATCTGGCCAACTCCACAATGACCCAAAATTCTCCCCCCGTGCGGATTGACTTCAATACGCCCGAGCTGCAACGCAAGCGGCGCCTGCGTGCGCTGAAGGACCGCCTGACCCGCTGGTACGTACTGGTGGGCGGGCTTGCCGTGCTGGCAGCCATCACCTTGATCTTCTTCTACCTGGCCTATGTGGTGCTGCCACTGTTCCAGGGCGCCACGCTTTCCAGCAAGAAGGCCCTGGAGCCGACCTGGCTGCAACAGGACGCCGGCAAGCCGCTGATGATCGCCCTCGAGGAGCAGAACCTCGTGGGCATGCGCGTTTCCGACAAGGGCCAGGCGCTGTTCTTCGACACCAAGACCGGTGCCGAGGTCAAGCGCATCGACCTGCCGCTGCCGGCAGGCGTCCAGGTAGCCTCGATCAGCGCCGACCAGCCGGGCAGCCCGGTGGTGGTGCTGGGCCTGTCCAACGGCCAGGCGCTGGTGTTCAACCACAGCTACAAGATCACCTACCCGGACAACAAGAAGACCATCACCCCGGCCATCGACTTCCCGTATGGCCAGCAAGCGTTCACCCTGGACGACCAAGGCCGTGCCCTCGAACACGTCAGCGTCAACGTCAACGGTGACACCTTGCTGCTGGCCGGCTCTACCGGTTCGCACTTGCAGGTGGTCGAGCTGACTCGCGAAGAGAACATGATGACCGGCGAGGTCACCAGCGAGCAGACCCGCATCGACCTGCCGCAGATGACCGAGACGGTCAAAGCCATTTTCATCGACCCGCGCCAGCAGTGGCTGTACGTGGTCAACGGCCGCGCCACCGCCGATGTCTTCAGCCTGCGCGAGAAGAGCCTGAACGGGCGTTACAAGCTGTCCGAGGACGGCGATACCGAGATCACTGCCAGCGCCCAGCTGGTCGGCGGTATCTCGCTGATCTTCGGTGATTCCAAGGGCGGCCTGAGCCAGTGGTTCATGGCCCGTGACCCGGATGGCGAGTCGCGCTTCAAGTTGATCCGCAGCTTCCAGATGGGCAAGGCGCCGGTCGTACAGATCGATGCCGAAGAGCGTCGCAAGGGCTTCATCGCCCTGGACAGCGCAGGCCAGCTGGGCGTGTTCCACAGCACCGCGCACCGTACCCTGCTGGTCGAGCCGGCTGCCGAAGGTGCCGGTATCCTGGCCCTGTCGCCACGCGCCAACCGCATCATCATCGAACAGGGTGGCAAGCTGCTGCCGCTGAGCCTGAAGAACCCGCACCCTGAAGTGTCCTTCAGCGCGCTGTGGGGCAAGGTCTGGTACGAAAACTACGACGAGCCGAAGTACGTCTGGCAGTCCACCGCGTCCAATACCGACTTCGAGCCCAAGCTGAGCCTGTCGCCGCTGACCTTCGGTACCCTGAAGGCCGCGTTCTACGCGATGATCCTCGCCGCGCCGCTGGCCATCGCCGCAGCCATCTACACCGCCTACTTCATGGCCCCAGGCATGCGCCGCAAGGTCAAGCCGGTGATCGAACTGATGGAAGCGATGCCGACGGTGATCCTGGGCTTCTTCGCCGGCCTGTTCCTGGCGCCGTACCTCGAAGGCCACCTGCCGGGCGTGTTCAGCCTGTTGCTGATCCTGCCGGTCGGTATCCTCGTCGCCGGCTTCTCCTGGAGCCGCCTGCCCGAGTCGATCCGCCTGCGCATCCCGGATGGCTGGGAAGCGGCGATCCTGATCCCGGTGATCCTGGTGATTGGCTGGTTCGCCCTGTACATGAGCCCGTTCCTCGAGACCTGGTTCTTCGGCGGCGACATGCGCCTGTGGATCACCAACGACCTGGGTATCACCTACGACCAGCGCAACGCCCTGGTAGTCGGTATCGCCATGGGCTTCGCGGTCATCCCGAACATCTACTCGATCGCCGAGGACGCCGTGTTCAGCGTGCCACGCAGCCTGACCCTGGGCTCCCTGGCCCTGGGCGCGACGCCCTGGCAGACCCTGACCCGCGTGGTCATCCTCACCGCCAGCCCGGGTATCTTCTCGGCGTTGATGATCGGCATGGGCCGTGCGGTGGGCGAGACCATGATCGTGCTCATGGCCACCGGCAACACCCCGGTCATGGAGCTGAACCTGTTCGAAGGCATGCGTACCCTGGCCGCCAACGTGGCCGTGGAAATGCCCGAATCGGAAGTCGGCGGCAGCCACTATCGTGTGCTGTTCCTCGCCGCCCTCGTGCTGCTGTTGTTCACCTTCATCATGAACACCTTGGCCGAGCTGATTCGCCAGCGTCTGCGCAAGAAATACTCGTCGCTTTGATAGAAAGGTAGAGATCCGTGAAAAAGGATTCCCTCAAAGGCTGGTTCAAGAGCGGCGCCCCCGGCGTCTGGATCAGCGGTGGCGCGGTCGCCATGGCGGTGATCATGACCGTCGGACTGCTTGCCGTGATCGCCGTCCGCGGCCTGGGCCACTTCTGGCCGGCCGACCTGATCCAGGCCACCTACAAGGTGCCAGGCCAGGGTGACCATGTGATCATCGGTGAGGTGGTGCAGAAGGAAGAGGTGCCACGCGCCCGCCTCAAGGGTGCCGGCCTGCCGGTGCCGGACGAAGGCCCGGAGTTCATGACCCGCGAGCTGGTCAAGGTCGGTAACCGCGACCTCAATGGTAGCGACTTCACCTGGCTGGTCGGCGAGTGGCTGGTCGACCAGCAGAAGCCTGCCGACCTGATCGCCCTGGAGCGTCGCGAATGGGGCAACTTCTACGGCTACCTGGTGAGCGTCAAGGAAGAAGGCCGCGTGGTCGCCGAAGGTGCGGGTGCCTGGGCCGAGCTGCAGGCGCGCCTCAAGCGTGCCGACCAGCTGGCCTCCGAGCTGCAGACCCTCGAGAAGAAAGACATCGGCGCCATCAACCATGGCCTGGAGCGCTTGCGCTTGCAGACCCGCAAGCTGGAGCTCGACGGTAAGCTGGACGCCGCTGCCCAGGCTGACATCGAGGCCGACCGCGCCGAGCTGAACAACCGCTACAAGGCCATCGAAGAGCGCCTGACCGGCCTGCATCAGGCCTTCTCCCGCGACAGCCTGGTGGCCCGCGACGGCAACGGCCGTGAAGTGGAGATCAACCTGAGCAAGGTGGTCCATGCGTACCAGCCCAACGGCATGTCGGCCATGACCAAGATGGGCGTGTATTTCAGCAAGGTCTGGGAGTTCCTCAGCGACGATCCGCGTGAAGCCAATACTGAGGGTGGTATCTTCCCGGCCATCTTCGGCACCGTGATGATGACCCTGATCATGGCCGTGATCGTCACCCCGTTCGGCGTGCTGGCGGCGGTCTACCTGCGCGAATACGCCAAGCAGGGCCCGGTGACGCGCCTGATCCGCATCGCCGTGAACAACCTCGCTGGCGTACCGGCGATCGTCTACGGCGTGTTCGGCCTGGGCTTCTTCGTCTACGTGCTGGGCGGCTCGATCGACCGGCTGTTCTTCCCCGAGGCGTTGCCGGCCCCGACCCTGGGCACCCCGGGTCTGCTGTGGGCCTCGCTGACCCTGGCATTGCTGGCCGTGCCGGTGGTGATCGTGGCTACCGAGGAAGGTCTGGCGCGGATCCCGCGTACCGTGCGCGAAGGCTCCCTGGCCCTGGGGGCGACCAAGGCCGAGACTCTGTGGAAGATCGTCCTGCCGATGGCAAGCCCGGCCATGATGACCGGCATGATTCTCGCCGTGGCCCGTGCTGCGGGGGAAGTGGCACCGCTGATGCTGGTCGGTGTGGTGAAACTGGCACCGTCGTTGCCGGTGGACGGCAACTACCCGTACCTGCACCTGGACCAGAAGATCATGCACCTGGGCTTCCATATCTACGACGTCGGCTTCCAGAGCCCCAACGTCGAGGCCGCGCGGCCGCTGGTGTATGCCACCGCGCTGCTGCTGGTGCTGGTGATCGCCACCCTCAACCTCTCGGCGGTGTGGATCCGTAACCACCTGCGCGAGAAGTACAAGGCCCTCGACAGCTGATCCTGATTGCAAGCGTGCCGCCCGTGAGCCGGGCGGCCCTTTGAAACGAATTGATAGCGTATGGAGTTGACCATGCAGCAAGAATCCCACGCCCACGGCATCGACATGTCCGCCCTGGGCCGCGACAAGCAGAGCCTGCGCCTGGCTGAAGAAACCGTGGCCATCGAAGTACCCGGCCTGTCCCTGTTCTACGGCGACAAGCAAGCCCTGTTCGACGTGCAGATGAACATCCCCAAGCAGCGCGTGACCGCCTTCATCGGCCCGTCCGGCTGCGGCAAGTCGACCCTGCTGCGCACCTTCAACCGCATGAACGACCTGGTCGACGGTTGCCGCGTGGAAGGCGCCATCAACCTGTATGGCCACAACATCTACCGCAAGGGCGAGGACGTGGCCGAGCTGCGCCGCCGGGTCGGCATGGTGTTCCAGAAGCCCAACCCGTTCCCCAAGACCATCTATGAAAACGTGGTCTACGGCCTGCGTATCCAGGGCATCAACAAGAAGCGGGTGCTCGACGAGGCCGTCGAATGGGCCCTGAAGGGCGCCGCGCTGTGGGACGAGGTCAAGGACCGCCTGCACGATTCGGCCCTGGGCCTGTCCGGTGGCCAGCAGCAGCGTCTGGTCATTGCCCGCACCATCGCCGTGGAGCCCGAGGTCCTGCTGCTCGACGAACCGTGCTCGGCACTGGACCCGATCTCGACCCTGAAGGTCGAGGAGCTGATCTACGAGCTCAAGTCCAAGTACACCATCGTCATCGTGACCCACAACATGCAGCAGGCGGCGCGTGTCTCGGACTACACCGCGTTCATGTACATGGGCAAGCTGGTCGAATTCGGTGATACCGACACCCTGTTCACCAACCCGGCGAAGAAGCAGACCGAAGATTACATCACTGGTCGCTACGGCTAATCCCCGGCTCCCACAGGATGTGTGCTGCTGTGCGGCACCCGGGAACGATACGAATTACTTGAAGCTTGCAGCTTCTTCGCGGAGCGAAACGATGATCAACAAAGAGAGCCTCACCCATCACATCTCCCAGCAGTTCAACGCCGAGCTCGAAGAGGTGCGCAGCCACCTCCTGGCGATGGGCGGCCTGGTCGAGAAGCAGGTCAACGACGCGGTCACGGCGCTGATCGAGGCCGATTCGGGCTTGGCCCAGCAGGTCCGTGAAGTCGACGAACAGATCAACCAGATGGAGCGCAACATCGATGAGGAATGCGTACGCATCCTCGCCCGTCGCCAGCCGGCGGCCTCCGACCTGCGCCTGATCATCAGCATTTCCAAGTCGGTGATCGACCTGGAGCGAATCGGCGACGAATCCACCAAGATCGCCCGCCGTGCCATCCAGCTGTGCGAGGAGGGCGAGTCGCCCCGTGGTTACGTCGAGGTGCGCCACATCGGCGACCAGGTGCGCAACATGGTACGTGACGCCCTGGACGCCTTCGCCCGCTTCGATGCCGACCTTGCGCTGTCGGTGGCCCAGTACGACAAGACCATCGACCGTGAATACAAGACCGCGCTGCGCGAGCTGGTCACCTACATGATGGAAGACCCGCGTTCGATCTCCCGCGTACTGAGCGTGATCTGGGCCTTGCGTTCGCTGGAGCGCATCGGCGACCACGCGCGCAACATCTCCGAGCTGGTGATCTACCTCGTGCGCGGCACCGACGTACGCCACATGGGCCTCAAGCGCATGAAGGCCGAAGTGCAGGGCGAAGCGGACGATGCCGAAATCGCTAATGTTCCGGCGCAATCGGACGATAAGTAAGGTTGCTCCCGAGCATCGACGCCCGGCCTAGGCCGGGCGTTTTCGTTTGCGGTCGGGCAGCCGGCAGGCACCCGCGAACGATGAGAGAAGTCCCGGCGTGACCCATGGTTTGGCAAATGGCCATCAGTCGGCGGTAAGCTAGTCGGGGTTCAAGAGGAGTATCGATGAGTAAGGTCAACGTGCTGGTCGTGGATGATGCGCCGTTCATTCGCGACCTGGTGAGGAAGTGTCTGCGCAATGCCTTCCCGGGCATCGCCATCGAGGACGCGGTCAATGGTCGCAAAGCCATGACCCTGCTGGGCAAGGAGCGCTTCGACCTAGTCTTGTGCGACTGGGAAATGCCGGAAATGTCCGGCCTGGAACTGCTCACCTGGTGCCGCCAGCAGGCCGAGCTCAAGGACCTGCAGTTCATCATGGTGACCAGCCGTGGCGACAAGGAGAACGTGATCCAGGCCATCCAGGCCGGCGTATCCGATTTCGTGGGCAAGCCGTTCACCAACGAGCAGTTGCTGACCAAGGTGAAGAAGGCCCTGACCAAGCTGGGCAAGCTCGAAAGCCTGATGAACAGCGCGCCAGCACGCATCAATTCGGCGTTCGCCAATGATTCGTTGAATGCGCTCACCGGCGGTCGGGCCGAGACGGTCAAAGCGCCCGTGGCGGCTGCCGTGGCGCCCAGCAAGCCATTGATCAACGCGCCGGCGCCCAAGAGCGCAGCGGCAGCGGCCCAGAGCGGGCGAGGGCAGGGCCAGCTGCGGCTTTCCAGCGGTACCCAGGCTTGTGTGATCAAGGCCTTGAGCCTCAAGGAAGCCTTGCTGGTGGTACGTCGCGGCACGACCTTGCCGCAGGTGCTCGAAGGCGCGGTGCTGGACCTGGAGCAGGGCGAGAATGCCGAGGTGGCACGCCTCAATGGCTACCTGCATGCCGTGGCGGCCCTGGAGCCCAAGCCCGACAGCGACTGGCTGCAACTGACCTTCAAATTCGTCGACCAGGATGCCCAGAAGCTCGACTACCTGTCGCGGCTGATCGCCCGCGGCACCGCCCAGAAGCACTTCACCCCCGGCGCCTGAGCTATCGCAATCGCGGGACACACCGCTCCACAGGCACATTGCGACCCTGTAGGAGCGGGCTTGTCCCGCGATGAAGACAGCCGACCAATTCCCGACCAACTGCAACACCCCGCCTGAAAGTGGCTGCTAGGCTTCGATTCATAACAACTATCAAAAAGCCACTATCATGCCCGCCCGCCTGCTGCTGTTCTGTGCCTTGCTCACGGCCTCGGCGTCGAGCCTGGGCATGACCCTCTACAAAACCACCGATGCCTTTGGCGTGGTGTCCTATTCCGAAAGCCCGCTGCCTGGCGCCAGGCCGTTCGTACTGCGCGAACCCATGATCGAGCGCCTGGACAGCCAGGTACGCTTGCGCGCCGTGGAGGTTGCCGGGGGTACCCGCTTCTTCGCGCGCAACGAGTTGTTCGCCCCGGTGGAGGTCGAGCTTCGCCTGTATCGCCTGGTCGATGCCCAGGGTGGCAATGCGCCCCGGATCATCCGGCGTGTGGTGCCGCCGCGTTCGAGCCAGGCGCTGACTGTGGTGACCGCCGTGCCGGGCGGGCGCCTGCGTTATGAGACGAAATTCCGCCATGCCTTGGGCGACCCGAGCAAGCGACCCCAGGCCTTCCGCTATCCGTTCCCCTGGCGCGGTGGCCCGTTCCGCTTGAGCCAGGGGCCCAACGGGCGTTTCAGCCATTTCGGGCCCAAGGGACGTTATGCGATGGACATCGCCATGCCCGAAGGCACGCCGATCGTCGCGGCGCGCGAAGGCGTGGTGGTGAAGGTGGAGAACCGCCAGCATGGTCGCGGCAACAACCCAGCGGGCAACTTCGTCAGGATTCTGCATCCGGACGGCACCATGGGGGTGTACTTGCACCTGATGCGCGGGTCGGTGGTGGTCAGTGAAGGGCAGCGGGTGGCCCAGGGCGCGCTGCTGGCCAGGTCGGGAAATACCGGCAACAGCAGCGGGCCGCACCTGCATTTCGTGGTGCAGCGCAATGTTGGGCTGGCGCTGGAGTCGATTCCCTACCGCTTCAACCGGCCGATCGGTGGGTTGCCGGATTTCACGGCAGGGAATCCTTGATTCGTATTGCCCGAGCCGATGCCCTGTAGGAGCCAACTGTCTTTCACTTCCACCCGACCAATGCACGTATCAGCGGTAGGCAGACACCAGTCTGCCTACCCGATGTGCCTTCAGACAGGCTGATCACGCCATGGCGTTCCATCACGCACCATGGCATTGAGCCTCACCAGCAGCACGCGCATGCATGCCACCAGCGCTACTTTTGCTGGCTTACCGCTCGCGCGCAGCCGGGCCCATCGCGCTTTAAAATCTGGATTCACGCGTGCCATCACCAAGGTGCACATGTAGGCCGCACGACGCAGTTTCGCCCGGCCGCCGTAGACATGGCGCTTTCCGTTTTTGGTCCCACTGTCGTTGTTGTAGGGCGCCACACCCGCCAGGGCAGCTACTTGCGCACGGTTCAGATCACCCAGTTCCGGCAGATAGCAGAACAGACTGGCAATGGTGACGTTGCCCACACCCTTGATCTCGCTCAAGCGTTCGAATAGGTCTGCATCGACACGGCGACTCTGCTCAGCGATCTGTTCATCGCATGCCTTGATCAAGACGCGTAATGTCGATTCGAGCGTTTTATAGTGCTCCAGCACAACAGGCAGCGAGGCCTGCTTGATGCGGCGACGATTGTCATCGCGTTGCTGGACCAGGCTATCGCGCTGATTGACCAGTTCGGTCAGGTGCTCGCGAGCCTCGTCAGGTACAACGAAATGCTTGTCCTCCAAGGCGGAGGCAAATAAGGCTAGCATCCGTGCATCGATAGGGTCAGTCTTGGCTCGCTTGCCCATGGCTAGGGCGAATTGACGTGCCCGGGCAGGATTGATTCGCTGCACTTTCAAACCGGCCTTGGCCAGCAACCGGATCGACAGCTTTTCGTAACCGCCGGTAGCTTCGACCAGCACACGCTCGACCGCATGGGCTTTGAAATGTTGGGCGATAACTTCGAGCCCTGCAGCATCATTGGTCACGCAAAGCTCGGAGGCCTCGGGATACAGGGCCACTTGCAAGGTATTTTTGGAAACATCGATTCCGGCATAGGCAGACATGAGTAAAGCCTCTAGTCTTGAAGATGAGAGGTCGCTCTGGCCTGGCTCACGCTTGTTGTTCGAGGTCGGACTCAGTCAACTGTTCGAGCTTGAGCCAGAGCGAGAAGAGTGGACGGCAGCTCGGCTCCTACCCGTGCTCATGGCACCGCGAGCTAGCAGCTTGCCGTCCACCCCTCTCACCTAACACCTTACCTCTTGCGAAGACACAAGCGGGCTTGTCCCGCGATCAAGGGCGAAGCCCTTGCCATACAACCGCTGCGGCAGGACCGGCCCAATCGCGGGACAAGCCCGCTCCTACAGGGTTCAGTGGTGCACCTGGGATAGAGCGCTCAATCGAGCTTGAGCACCTTGGCCAGCACGATCTTCGGCCCTTTCATCTTCTTGATGATGATGCGCAAGCCTTCGACTTCCAGCACTTCCTCTTCCTCCGGCACGCGCTTGAGCGTTTCGTATACCAGCCCTGCCAGGGTTTCGGCCTCGATGTGGTCCAGGTCAACGCCCAGCAGGCGCTCGACCTTGAACAGCGGCGTATCGCCACGTACCAGCAGCTTGCCGGGCTGATAGGCGAGGATGCCGCGCTCGGTCTTGCGGTGTTCGTCCTGGATGTCGCCCACCAGCACTTCCAGCACGTCCTCCATGGTCAGGTAGCCGATCACCTTGCCGTCGGCCTCCTCGACCAGCACGAAGTGCGCGCCGCCCTTGCGGAACTGCTCCAGCAACTGGGCCAGCGGCATGTGCCGGGACACCCGCTCCAGAGGGCGTGCCAGCTCGTCGAGGTCGATGGTCGCGGGCAGGTGGTCGAGTTCGGCCAGCTCCAGCAGCAGGTCCTTGATGTGCAGCAGGCCGGTGAATTCCTCGCGCTCGGCGTCGTAGACCGGGTAGCGGCTGAACTTGTGACGGCGCACCAGCGCCAGGATCTCCTTGAGCGGGGCATGGGCATCGATGCTGACCATGTCCTCGCGGGAGTTGGCCCAGTCGACCACTTCCAGCTCGCCCATCTCCACGGCCGAGGCCAGCACACGCATGCCCTGGTCGCTCGGGTCCTGGCCACGGCTGGAGTGCAGGATCAGCTTGAGCTCTTCGCGGCTGTAGTGGTGCTCATGGTGTGGGCCGGGCTCGCCTTGGCCAGCGATGCGCAGGATGGCGTTGGCGCTGGCGTTGAGCAGGTAGATGGCCGGGTACATGAGCCAGTAGAACAGGTACAGCGGTACGGCCGTCCACAGCGACAGCAGTTCGGGCTTGCGGATCGCCCACGACTTGGGTGCCAGCTCGCCGACCACGATGTGCAGGTAGGAGATCACGAAGAAGGCGACGAAGAAGGAGATCGCCTTGACCAGCTCCGGCGTGTCGACGCCCACAGCGGCCAGCACCGGCTCGAGCAGGTGGGCGAAGGCCGGCTCGCCGACCCAGCCCAGGCCCAGGGACGCCAGGGTGATACCCAGCTGGCAGGCCGACAGATAGGCGTCCAGTTGATTGTGGACCTTGCGCAGGATGCTGCCCCGCCAGCCATGCAGTTCGGCGATGGACTCGACGCGGGTGGCGCGCAGCTTGACCATGGCGAACTCGGCGGCCACGAAGAAGCCGTTGAGCAGCACCAGGAGGAAGGCGAAGAGAATCATGCCGAAATCGGCAAAGAGAGAGATGAAGCTGAAACCAGGGGAAGGGTCCATGATGGAGTTTTTACGGGGTCCGTCTTGGTAAGGGTGAGAAAAAAAGTGCCAGCGATGGCTGGCACAGGGGATCCAATGTAGCGGCTGGAGCTGCAAAAGCAAAGGGTAGTGGTCTTGTTGGGGCTGCGAAGCAGCCCCTCTCAGTGCTTACCGTTGGCCAATTGTGCCGGCGCGAAATGACACGTGAAGGTACTGCCATGCCCCGGCACGCTGCTGATCTCAAGGCGCGCACGATGGCGCAGCAGCACGTGCTTGACGATGGCCAGGCCCAGCCCGGTGCCGCCGGTGTTGGAGGCGCGGCTGGAGTCGACCCGGTAGAAGCGTTCGGTCAGGCGCGGCAGGTGCTTGGCATCGATGCCGATCCCTGAGTCCTGCACGGACAAGTGGGCGCCTTGGTCGTCGGCCCACCAACGAACCCGGATGCTGCCTTCGTCCTGGGTGTACTTCACTGCATTGAACACCAGGTTGGAAAAGGCACTGCGCAGTTCCGACTCGCTGCCCTTCAAACGCACCCCTGGCGCGGCGTCCAGCGTGATGCGCTGGTTGCGCGGGCCGGAGAGTGCCTGGGCATCGCTGGTGATCGATTGCAACAGGGTGTCGACCGCCACCGGTTGGTTGTCCGAGGGGTAATCGGTCGCCTCGAGCTTGGCCAGCAGCAACAGGTCGTTGAGCAGTGTCTGCATGCGCGCACCTTGCTGGCTCATCTGCTGCAATGCCCGGTTCCAGCGTGGGTTCACGTCCTCGACGTTGTCGAGCAAGGTCTCCAGGTAACCGGTGATCACCGTCAACGGCGTGCGCAGTTCGTGGGAGACGTTGGCGACGAAGTCCTTGCGCATCTGTTCGAGCTGGTGGATACGGGTGACATCGCGTACCAGCATCAGGTGCTCGTTGTTGCCGTAGCGGGTGATGTGCAGTTGCACGCGCAGACGGTCATTGATCGGCGACGGGATTTCCAGCGGCTCGAGGTAGTTCTCGGCCTCGAAGTATTCCTTGAAGCGCGGGTGGCGGACCAGGTTGGTGACCGGCTGGCCCCCGTCCTGCGGGGTCTTGAAGCCCAGCAAGGTCTCGGCGGCGCGGTTCCACCATTCCAGGTTGCCCTCGCTGTCGAGCATGATCACCGCATCGCGCAGGGCCGCGGTGGACTCCTGGACGCGGTCGATCACTGCCTGTAGGCGGCCACGCACGCGTTGGTCGCGGCGCTGCAGGTGGTAGATGCTGTCGAACACTTCGCCCCAAAGGCCGTAGCCGTCGGGCGGGGCTTCATCGGGCTGATGGTTGCGCAGCCAGTCGTGCAGGCGCAGCAGTTGCTTGAGGGTCCAGCCCAGGTAGAGCGCAAGGCCGATGGCCAGGCTCCACCCGTAGTAGCCGCTGACCAGCCCGCCAACCAGGCAGATGGTGATCAGCAGCAGCATGTGGCGAATCAGGGTCGCGTGCCAGTTCTGGTTCAATTGACGGTCCTTGTACAGCGGCTTGCGGCGTGGCTTCGGGCTGGATCAGCTCTTGGTAGAGAAGCGGTAGCCGGTGCCCCGGACGGTTTGTACCAGATTTTCGTAGGCTTCACCCAACGCCTTGCGCAGGCGACGGATATGCACGTCGACCGTGCGTTCTTCGACATAGACGTTGCCGCCCCAGACCTGGTCGAGCAGTTGGCCGCGGGTATAGGCGCGTTCCTGGTGGGTCATGAAGAATTGCAGCAGGCGGTATTCGGTGGGGCCCATCTCGGCCGGCTTGCCATCGATGGTCACGCGGTGGCTGATCGGGTCGAGCAGCAGGCCGCCGACTTCGATCGGCGCTTCGCTGTCGCTCGGGCCGGTGCGGCGCAGCACGGCCTTGAGCCGGGCCACCAGTTCGCGTGGCGAGAACGGCTTGGTGATGTAGTCGTCGGCCCCGACTTCAAGGCCTTGGATCTTGTTGTCCTCTTCACCTTTGGCGGTGAGCATGATGATCGGGATATCGCCGGTCAGCTCGTCACGCTTGAGGCGCCGCGCCAGTTCGATGCCCGAGGTGCCGGGCAGCATCCAGTCGAGCAGGATCAGGTCCGGCTTGCGGTCGACGATGATGGCATGGGCTTGCTGGGAGTTCTCCGCTTCCAGGCAGTCATAGCCGGCCATTTCCAATGCAACGGCGATCATCTCGCGAATGGGCGCTTCGTCGTCGACGATCAGAATGTTTCTGCCAACCATGCTTGATACCTCTCCCAGGAACTGTGTCTGGCCCGCATTAGATAACGGAATTATTGCAGCTGTGTGACAGGACATTGGCGTTTATGGCGACATTCCATGACTGGACTAGGCTTGAAAGGGCCGCCGAGGCGGTGTTTCAGCCCCCACTCCCCCCGAAACGATGGTGATTCCAATGACACGACATACGCTGAGCTGGATGGCCCTTTTCGCTGCGCTGGCGCTACCGGGGGTGGCGTCTGCCCACCACGCGATGGAGAAGGATGGCATGTGGGTCGATCATGCCGGCATGACCCTCTACACCTTCGACAAGGATGCCGACGGCAAGTCCATGTGCAACGGCGAGTGCGCCAAGAACTGGCCGCCGCTGCTGGTCAAGCCCGACGATGAAGCCGCCAAGGACAAGTGGACCCAGGTCACCCGCGACGACGGGGCCAAGCAGTGGGCCTATGACGGCAAACCGTTGTACACCTTCATCAAGGACAAGAAGGCCGGGGACAAGACCGGCGATGGCGTGAAGGACGTCTGGCATATCGCCAAGCCTTGAAGTTGCAGGGCCGCTGGGCGGCCCTTTCGCGGCACAAGGCCGCTCCTACGGACGATCGTAGTGTGGAGCGGCCTTGCGCCGCGAAAGGGTTGCAAGGCAGCCCCCTACGATCCTCAGCGCAGTGCGTAATCCAGCACCACGCCGATGAAGATCAGCATCCCCGCCCAGTGATTGTGCAGGAATGCCTTGAAGCACGACTCCCGGTCCAGCCTGCGCGTCGACCAGTACTCCCAGGCAAAGCACGCCGCCGCCGCCAGCAAGCCCAGGTGGAACCAGCCACCCATGTCGAAATGGCTGCCGGCGAGCAACAGGCACCCCAGCGAGAGCATCTGCAGTGTCAGGATGATCGTCCGGTCGGCCTCGCCGAACAGGATCGCCGTGGACTTCACGCCGATCTTCAGGTCATCGTCACGGTCCACCATGGCGTAGTAGGTGTCGTAGCCCACAGTCCACAGCAGGTTGGCGATGTACAGCAGCCAGGCGCTGGCCGGCAGCTCGCCACCTGCCGCGGTGAAGGCCATGGGGATGCCCCAGGAATAAGCAGCGCCCAGCACCACCTGGGGGTAATAGGTGTAGCGCTTCATGAACGGGTAGCAGAATGCCAGGGCTACTGCACCGAACGACAGCCACACGGTCCTTGCGTTGGTGCACAGCACCAGCAGGAAGCTCACGCCGACCAGGAGGGCGAACAGCACCAGCGCTTCGCGGGGCTTCACTCGGCCACTGGCCAGCGGTCGGTCAGCCGTACGCTTGACGTGGCCGTCCACCTTGCGGTCGGCGAAGTCATTGATGCAGCAACCGGCGGCGCGCATCAGCACCACGCCCAGGCCGAAGATCAGCACGTTGGCCAGGGTCGGCGAGCCGTTGCCGGCGATCCATACCGCCGACAAGGTCGGCCACAGCAGCAGATAGATGCCGATCGGGCGATCCATGCGGCTGAGCTGGATGAAGTCCCAAGCCCGAGGGTGCAGGCGGTTGAACGACTTGAGCAAATGCAGATACATCAGCGGCTTTCCTCCTTGGCCACGCGCCACAGCTCTGGCAGGAATACCTCGGCCACCAGCACGTCGAGGTTGTCACGTTCGAAGCGCGAACGCCGCCCCCACAAGCCATCGTCGGCCACCGCAGGCGGTAACCAGCCCTGTGGATAACGGCAGACTTCGATAGGGTGGCGGACGAACGCCTGGTCGCAGAACAGCAGTTCGCCCAACGAGCGGCTGCCCAGCGTCTCCAAGTCCAGGCCGCCCCGTTCCAGGGCGCTGCGGCTGGCAACGCTGCGGGCGAATACCCAAGGTTGGCCATGGCCACGCAGGTACACCTCGCGCACCCAACCTTCGGCGCCCGGCGCGAGGCCCAGCGCTTGGCATTCATCATCACGCAGCGGTTGCCAGCCTTCGAACAGCGGGTCGACGGCGAAATGGCCTTGGGACAGATGGATCAGCCGGCGGGTCAGGGAGCCTTCATCGAACAGCCAGCCAAGGGTCGGCTGGTCGACATCGGTTGCCAGCTGTGAATACGGCAGCCACGCGACAGCGGCTGCTTGCGGGGATTCGTACGACACGTCGATATGCTTGTTACAGCCAGAGAGGCCGCGAGCTTAGCATGATTGCCCCGACTGCTTGCATAATGGCCGCTCCTACGGGCAGTTAGCACATTAGAGACGAGGAAAACCAACCCCATGAAAAAGTGGCAATGTATTGTCTGCGGCCTGATCTACGACGAAGCCGAGGGCTGGCCGGACGACGGCATCGCCCCAGGCACCCGTTGGGAAGACGTGCCGGAAGACTGGCTGTGCCCCGACTGCGGTGTCGGCAAGAGCGACTTCGAAATGATCGCCATCGGCTGATCGCACCCCATTCAACGAGAGGAAGCATGACATGATGTCCCCCGTGGTGATCATTGGTACCGGCCTGGCCGGCTACAACCTGGCCCGCGAGTTTCGCAAGCTCGACGACCAGACGCCGTTGCTGCTGATCACCGCCGACGACGGTCGTTCCTACTCCAAGCCCATGCTCTCCACGGGCTTTGCCAAACACAAGGATGCCGACGGCCTGTGCATGGCCGAGCCGGGCGCCATGGCCGAGCAGCTCAAGGCCGAGATCCGCACGCACACCCGCATCAGCGGCATCGACCCGGGGCACAAGCGCCTGTGGATCGGCGAGGAAGCGGTCGAGTACCGCGACCTGGTGCTCGCCTGGGGTGCCCAGACCGTGCAGGTGCCGATCGAAGGCGATGGCGGCGACCTGGTGTTTCCCATCAATGACCTGGAAGACTACGCGCGCTTTCGTGCCGCAGCGGCAGGCAAGCGCCGCGTGCTGATCCTCGGGGCCGGCCTGATCGGTTGCGAGTTCGCCAACGACATGAGCCTGGGCGGCTACGAAATCGATGTGGTCGCGCCTTGCGAACAGGTGATGCCGACCCTGCTGCATCCCGCCGCGGCCAGCGCTGTCCAGGCCGGCCTGGAAGGCCTGGGCGTGCGCTTCCACCTGGGGCCCGTATTGACCCGGCTGCAACGTGCTGACGACGGCCTCGAGGCGCATCTGTCCGATGGCAGCGTGATCGCCTGCGACCTGGTGGTGTCGGCCATCGGCCTGCGTCCACGCACCGACCTGGCTGCCGCTGCTGGCCTGCAGGTCAATCGTGGCGTGGTGGTGGATCGCCACTTGCGTACCTCCCACGGCAATATCTTCGCCCTGGGCGACTGCGCCGAGGTCGATGGGGTCAACCTGCTGTATGTCATGCCGCTGATGACCTGCGCGCGTGCCCTGGCCCAAACCCTGGCCGGCAACCCCACCGCCGTGGCCTACGGGCCCATGCCGGTCACGGTCAAGACCCCGGCCTGCCCGCTGGTGGTTTCGCCGCCACCGCCGGGCCATGAAGGTGTCTGGCAGGTGGAGGGGCAGGGCGCTGACCTCAAGGTGCTCTGCCACGCGGGCGACGGGAAGCTGCTGGGTTACGCGTTGACCGGCACGGCGGTGATGGAAAAGCTGGCGCTGAATCGGCAGTTGCCACCCTTTATGGCATAAATAGCGGGCGCTCTGTCGGGTATGGCCTGTCCTTGGCGCGACAATGGCCGCCCAGGCACTGGCGCGCCTTCGGTGGGCGTGCCATCCTCACTTCCGTCTGCCGCAGATTAGAGCCTGCGGTGCCTTTGAACGCTGCTTCACACGGCAGCACGGCAATAACAACAAGAAATCCCGTCCAAGAGGCTTCACTATGCGTAAACCAGAACTCGCCGCTGTTATCGCCGAAAAGGCCGATCTGACCAAGGAAAAGGCCAACCAGGTCTTGAATGCCATCCTCGACAGCATCACCGGTGCGCTGGACAAGGACACCGTCACCCTGGTCGGTTTCGGTACCTTTGAAAAACGTCATCGTGGTGCTCGCACCGGCAAGAACCCGCAGACCGGCCAGCCGGTCAAGATCAAGGCCAGCAATACCGTCGCCTTCAAGCCTGGCAAGAACCTGCGCGACAGCGTCAACCAACCTGCCAAGCCAGCAAAGAAAGGCAAGTGATCGGTTTTCGATAACCACGTTATCCGAACGGGCGCCCTGGGCGCCCGTTGTGCATTCTGGGAAACGGAAAAGCTCCGAAACAGCAGAGTTGCATTCCACGTCCGATAAAAGGATAAACTGCGCGGCTCAGTCACTTTTTAGTCGAGGCGTGTAGATGAAGTTTCGCTTCCTGCTCTGGGTCATGGGGCTGCTGATGGCTCGGGCCAGCCGCAACAACCCGGCGTTTCAGCAACAATTGCGGGACAAGGACCTGGTCTTCCAGATGCAGACCCTCGACGGCAAGGTAGGCCGGCACTTCATCGTCAGTGGCGAGCGCATCAGCAGCAAGGGCGGCCTGCACCCCCAGCCGGCCTTCGCCATCGCTTTCAAGGATGCAGCCTACGGCTTCGACACTCTGCGGGCTGGCAACAAGCAGCTGGCCTTCATGCAAGGGATCCAGGACAAGAGCATCCAGATCAAGGGCAACCCGGCCCTGGTCATCTGGTTCCAGGGCCTGATGAAATACCTGAAGCCGAAGAAAAAAGGCCGATAGGGCGGCTGCGCGGGCCCAATCGCCGGCAGGCGATACAGGTCTACCCGCGCAGCTCAATGCGGCGTGTGGAACTGGGAAGCCAGCTCGCGCAGCAGTGTCTCGGCCTCCAGAACCTTGGTCACTGCATCTTCCGCTTTCTCCCGGGTCAGGCTCAGGCGTTCGAGCAAGGCGTCCGGAATCTCTTCCTGGGGCCCAGTGCCGATGCCACGGGCACGTAACAGGCGTACCGCCAGGCATACCAAGTTGGGGAAGGCTGCATATTCGCCGTCATAGCTCGGGTCGTGCTGGAAGCGCAGCGCGGCGGAGAGCTCTTCCGGCATGTCCCACAGCTTCATCAACCAGGCGCCGATCTGTTCACGGCTGATGCCCAGCAGGTGCTGTTCCACGAAGGTGTGGCACAGGTGTGGGTTGACCTCGAGGTGGCGGCAGATCAGTGAAAAGTGCGGCGGGAAGACGTGGGCCAGCAACAGGTAGCCGAAGTTGTGCAGCAGGCCAGCCAGGTAGGTCAGGCCTGCCTCGGGGCGCTCGGCACGGGGCATGGCCCGGGTCAGGCCTTCGATCACCGCGGCGGTGTAGATCGACTGTTGCCAGTACGGCGTGGCTTCCTGCGGGTGGTCCTCGGGCAGGCTCAAGGTCTTGCCCAGCGCCAGGCCCAGCGCCAGGTTGATCACCAGGTCGAAGCCCAGCACACGGACGATGGCGTCTTCCACCGAGCGGATCTTGCCGGGAGACGCGTAATAGGGCGATGCGGCCCAGCTGACCACCTGGGCCGCCAGGGCTGGGTCGGTTTCCACCACGCCGGTGATGTCGTCGATGCTGGCATTGGGGTCGACGCGCAGCTTGATGATCTTCTGCGCCGTGTCGGCCAGCGGCGGGATCTCGATGGTTTGTTCCAGGCGTTGCTGGATACGGCGAGCGGTAAAGGCCTGGACGGCGCGGCTGATTTCCTTGGAGTCGTCGTCGGGGCGGTCCAAATTCGGGCGAATGGCCTCGATCTGTTCTCCGAAATGGCCGGCGCTTGCCTTGGCCAGCATGCGCTTGAAGTCTTCACGTGGGATCTCGAGCAGCAGGCCGCGCTCGCCGGACTGGATCAGCAGGTTGTCGGCCTGCAGCAGGCTGGCTTCGTAGAGGCACGGGTAGCTGGTCAGCGCCGGGATCCCGGGCAGGGTCTTGAGGGCGTGCTTGTCGAGCATATGCTTGAGACGCGCCACCGGCACGGCCACCAGCTTGCGCCCGGTCAGCTCGGCCAGGCGGTTGAGGTCCAGCAGTTGATCCTGCGGGAACAGCACCATCAGGGCGCCGACCGCGTCGTCTAGGAGAATCGCCTGGACACGTGCCTTGGCCGGCATTTGCGTATGCTCGGGTACTTCGCGGTAGGGCACGCCAAGCTTGTCGAGCAGCAGCCGGATGACAGACGGTGCGTGTGGGGTTGCGGTGTCCAAGGCAACTTCAGTCATGGTCTGTGTCCACGGTTTTCTTTAAACGCGAAGTATAACCAGCCTGGGCCGGAGCTGGATCCATTGTGTTTCAGAACGCAGCACTGCCCCTGTGGGAGCGGGTTTACCCGCGAAGAACGTGGTGCGGTGTATGGCACCGGCTTCGCCGGTGTTCGCGGGTAAACCCGCTCCCACAGAGGTTTTCAAACTTGCCCGTACTGCTGGCCATGGCGCAACCAACGATCGAGCAGCGGGCTGACGTGGTCCGGCCAGCGTGCCAGCAGCGCCTGGGCGGCATCGCGCACTGCCGGGAGCAAGTCGGCGTCGCGCATCAGGTCGGCCACCTTGAACTGGAGCAGGCCGGTCTGACGGGTTCCCAGCATCTCCCCGGGCCCGCGCAACTCCAGGTCTTTTTCGGCAATCACGAATCCATCGTTGGTTTCGCGCATGATGCCCAGCCGTTCGCGGCCGATCTGCGACAAAGGCGGGTGGTAGAGCAGCACGCAATGGCTGACGGCGCTGCCCCGACCCACACGGCCGCGCAACTGGTGCAACTGGGCCAGACCCAGGCGCTCGGGGTTCTCGATGATCATCAGGCTGGCGTTGGGCACGTCCACCCCCACCTCGATGACCGTGGTGGCGACCAGCAGCTGGAGGTTGCCGGCCTTGAACTCGGCCATCACCGCGGCTTTCTCGGCCGGTTTCATACGCCCGTGGATCAGGCCCACGCGCAGCTCGCCCAGGGCGCTGCCGAGCTCCTCGAAGGTGCTTTCGGCGGCCTGGCAGGTCAGCTCCTCGGACTCCTCGATCAAGGTACACACCCAGTACGCCTGGCGCCCTTCGGCGCAGGCGGCGCGTACCCGCTCGACCACCTCGAAGCGGCGGCTGTCGGCCACCAGCACGGTATTGACCGGGGTACGGCCAGGCGGCAGTTCGTCGAGCACCGAGGTGTCCAGGTCGGCGTAGGCACTCATGGCCAGCGTGCGCGGGATCGGCGTGGCAGTCATGATCAGCTGGTGTGGGCACAGCTGGCCGGCCACGCCTTTCTGGCGCAGGGCCAGACGCTGCTGGACGCCGAAACGGTGCTGTTCGTCGATGATCGCCAGGGCCAGGTGGCGGAACTTCACTTCCTCCTGGAACAGGGCATGGGTGCCGACGACCATCGGCACGCCGCTGGCGATCTGCTCAAGGGCGCTGGCGCGGGCCTTGCCCTTGAGCTTGCCGGCCAGCCAGGCCACTTCGATGCCCAGGGGCTCGAGCCAGCGCTTGAAGGTCAGGTAATGCTGTTCGGCGAGGATCTCCGTGGGCGCCATGAGCGCCACCTGGTAGCCGGCCTCCAGGGCCTGGAGCGCGGCGAGGGCGGCGACGACCGTCTTGCCAGCCCCGACATCGCCCTGGACCAGGCGCATCATCGGCTCATGCTGACTGAGGTCGTAGGCGATCTCGTTGGCGACCCGCTGCTGGGCGCCGGTGGGGTTGAACCCCAGGTTGGCCAGGTACTGAGCCGGCAGGCGACTGGCCTTGGGCAAGACCGGGGCGCGCAGGGTGCGCAGGCTTTCACGCAGGCGTTGCTGGGAAAGCTGGTGGGTCAGCAACTCTTCGAAGGCCAGACGGTGTTGGGCCCAGTGCTGGCCTTCCGCGAGCTCGTCCAAGTCGGCGTCGGCCGGAGGGTTGTGCAGGTAGCGGATGGCATCGTCCAGCGGCGCCAATTGGTAGTCCCGGGCCAGCTCCGCAGGCAGCCAGTCGGGCAGGCTGCGCGGACCGAGCATGGCCAGGCTCTGCTGGCAGAGCAGGCGTAGGCGTTGCTGGGTCAGGCCTTCGGTGGTGGGGTAGATCGGCGTCAAGGTCTGCTCCACCGGTGGTGCCGGTTCGCTGCCATTGAGCGCGCGGTATTCCGGGTGGTAGATCTCCAGCCCCGAGGCACCGGGGCGGGCCTCGCCGTAGCAGCGCAGGTGGGTGCCGCGCTTGAGGCCTTCCTTCTGGGCATTGCTGAAATGGTAGAAGCGCAGGCTCAGCACGCCGGTGCCGTCGCCCAGCCGCACCACCAGGCTGCGGCGCTTGCCCATGGTCACGTCGGCACCGCTGACCACGCCCTCGATCACCGCGTCCTGGCCCGGGCGCAAGGCACCGATGGGCACTACGCGGGTACGGTCCTGGTAGCGCAGGGGCAGGTGGAATAGCAGGTCCTGGAGGTTCTCCAGGCCAACCTTGGCCAATTTCTCGGCCATGGCATCGCCCACGCCCTTGAGGGCGGTGACCGGGACGTTCGACAGCTCGGTCATGGGCTCAGGCCGATTTGTCCGCGGGCGGCTTGGCGACCGAGCAGAGGCGGATCGAGTCGGCGAGGATCTCGATGGCCTTCGGCCTCGGGAAGCTGGCGCGCCAGGCGATGGCCACGGTGCGGAACGGCGAGGGCGGCGTCAGTGGGCGCACTTCGATCACGCCGGGGGCGTAATGATGGCTGTGGACGGCCGACAGCGGCAGGATCGACACACCCAGGCCCGAGGCGACCATGTGGCGGATGGTTTCCAGCGAACTGGACTCGACCGTGGTGTGCTTGGAGCCTTCGCCGCCCTTGTTGATGGTCGGGCAGGCCTCGAGCACCTGGTCGCGGAAACAGTGGCCTTCACCAAGCAGCAGTAGGCTCTTGTCGTTGAGCATGGCCGTGTCGATGGTCTTCTTGGCGGTCCAGGGGTGGTCGGCGGGCATCAGCGCGTAGAAGGGCTCGTCGTACAGCGGCAGGGTCAGCACGTCGGCCTCGTTGAACGGCAGGGCGATGATCACTGCATCCAGTTCGCCGTTGCGCAGTTTCTCGCGCAGCACGTGGGTGAAGTTTTCCTCGATGTACAGCGGCATCTGCGGGGCGACCCGGTGCAGCTGGGGGATGAGGTGGGGGAACAGATAGGGGCCGACGGTATAGATGGCCCCGACTTTCAGCGGCGCGGTCAGCTGGTTCTTGCCGGCCTGGGCCAGCTCACGGATGCCCTGGGCCTGTTCCAGCACCTTCTGGGCCTGGGCGACGATGCTTTCGCCGACCGGGGTCAGGCGCACCGCGCTCTTGCTGCGTTCGAAGATCAGTACACCGAGCTCGTCCTCGAGCTTCTTCACCCCGACCGACAGGGTCGGCTGGCTGACATGGCAACGCTCGGCGGCGTGGCCGAAATGCTGCTCCTGGGCGAGTGTGACGATGTAGCGTAATTCTGTGAGGGTCATAACGTGCGTCCATGAAGTTGCGGCCCCAGCATAGCGGCTGCAATCGATAGACGCACGTTATCAGACTTGCCGTTTTGTGACAGAAGCAAACGCCTCAGCGGCGGTCCAGCGAGTAGACGAACGGCGCTACCACCTCGATCTGGCCGTTGTTCAGCAGCTCCTTCGGCGGCTTGGGTACAGGCTGCGCCCGGCGGATCATCTCCAGGGTCGCCCGGTCCAGTGCCGCGCTGCCCGAACCACCGGCGAGGGCGAACGACAGTACCTTGCCATCGGCATCGACCACGAAACGCAGCCGGTTGATGCCTTGCAGGCCGCGACGGCGTGCGTCTTCCGGGTAGCGCTTGTACTTGGCCAGGTGGCGCAGCAGGTCGCTCTGCCAGGTCGGCAAGGCTTTGCTGTTGGCCGCGACGCTCGGTGCCGGTGCCGCCGACTTCTGCGGTGGCGTGTTGCTTGGCGGCGTATCGACGACTTCTTCCTTGGCCGGCGGCAGGTCCTTCGGCGGCTCAGGCTTCTTCTCGGGCTTGGGCGGCTGCGGCTTGGCCTTCGGCTTGGGCGGCTTGGGAACGGCGATTTTCGGCTTGGGCGCTTCCACCAGTTTGGGCAGCGGCGGCTCTTCGACCGGGGCCGGAGGCTTCGGCGCAGCCTTGGGCGGTGGCGGTGGGGCTGGCGCAGGAAGCGGCGCCAGCTCGACCATCATGGCTGCCGGCGGCAACTCGATGGCCTTGGGTACCGACCAGTTCAGCGTCAGCAGCACCGCCAGGGCGTGCACGCCCAGCACGATCGCCAGGCTGACGCCGTAGCGCGCCAGGTTGGACCGTGTGTTCGTCATTGCTTGGCTGCCGTTTCGAGGCCGACCAGGCCGACCTTGAGGTAGCCGGCCGCGCGCATGGTGTTCATCACATCCATCAGGTCGCCGTAGTCAACACCCTTGTCGGCCTGGAAGAAGATGGTGGTTTCCTTGTCGCCCTTGGTCTTGGCGTCGAGCATCGCACCCAGCTGGTCACGCTGGGCCACCTCGTCATCGCCGACGAACAGCTTCTTGTCGGTCTTGACGCTGACGAACACCGGCTTCTCGGGCCTTGGCGCCGGCTTGGCGCTGGAGGCAGGCAGGTCGACCTTGATGTCGACGGTGGCCAGCGGTGCCGCGACCATGAAGATGATCAGCAGCACCAGCATCACGTCGATGAAGGGTGTGACGTTGATTTCGTGGTTTTCGGCGAGGTCGTCGCCACCTTCGTTGAGATGCAGGCCCATGGCTTACCCCACTTTGACCACGTGCGGGGCGACGCGCTCGCTGCCCTGATGGTCCAGGTCACGGCTGACCAGCAGCAGGACCTGCGCCGAAGCGTCGGAGACCTGGGCCTTGTAGCCGGCGATGGAGCGGGCGAAGACGTTGTAGATGACCACGGCAGGAATCGCTGCGACCAAGCCCAGGGCAGTGGCCAGCAGGGCTTCGGCGATGCCGGGGGCGACCACGGCCAGGTTGGTGGTCTGGGTCTTGGCGATGCCGATGAAGCTGTTCATGATGCCCCACACGGTGCCGAACAGGCCCACGAATGGAGCGGTGGAGCCGATGGTGGCAAGCATGCCGGTGCCGCTGCTCATGCCACGGCCGCTGGCGGCGACCAGACGCTCCAGGCGGAAGCTCACGCGTTCCTTGATGCCTTCCTTTTCGCGAGCATTGGCCGACAGGCGCATTTCATCCAGGGCATCATGGACCAGGGTGTGGGCCAGGGTGCCTGGCTTGTTGGCGGCGTCGCTGGCTTCCTTGAGGCTGGCGGCCTTCTTCAGGAGCGCGATTTCACCGCGCAGGCGACGCTTGGCGCCCATCAGCTCGAAGCCCTTGGCGATCCAGATGGTCCAGGTGATCAGCGAGGCGATGGCCAGGCCGATCATCACGGCTTTGACGACCACGTCGGCGTTCTTGTACATGCCCCATGGAGACAGGTCGTGGGCCATGCCCAGGGAGGTGTCTTCGACCAGGGCCTGGACGTTCTCGTCGCCTGCAGCTTGGGTGTCGGCCGGTGCGGCAGCGGCGTTGGCGGCGTCGGCTGGCGCCTTGGCATCGGCTGCCGGTGCCTGCGTGGGAGCCGCAGGGGCTGCGGCGGCTGCCGGGGCGTTGGTGGCGGGTGCGACAGGCTCATCGGCCATGGCGGTCGGGGCCAGCACCAGGCTGAGCGTCAGCGCGGCGATGGCGCGCCAGGCGCGCGACGTGGTTGGCGAAGCGGAGGGTTGAGTACGTGTCATGCTGGCCGGACCTGATGAAGAAAAAGATTGATGTTCCCCACGGCCTCGAGACAGGCCGAGAACAGACAGGGCGCCATTATTGCAAGTAATTCTTGTTAGCAGAAGTAATAAAGTTGCCTTTTTTAACCAACGTCTAGCCGCCCATCGATTAATCCGGCTAGCCTGAACCTTTGGCCTTGGGAGTTTGGAGATGTCGGAACCATCCGTGTTGATCGTGGGCTGTGGCGATGTAGGTGGCCGCCTGGCGCGACAACTGCTTGCCCAGGGTTGGCAGGTCAGCGGCTTGCGGCGCTCTGTCGAGCACCTTCCGGTTGGCGTGTGGCCGATCGCTGCCGACCTGGCCGAGCCGACGATTCCAGCAGCCTGGCCGGCGCGGTCGCCGGACTACCTGGTGTATTGCGTGGCGGCCAGCCAGCACGACGAGGCGGGCTACCAACAGGCCTATGTCGAGGGGCTACGCCATGTGCTGGGTTGGTTGGCGGAGCGTGGGCAGCGGCCGCGACGAGTGCTGTTCGTGTCCAGCAGCAGCGTGTATGGCCAGGCCGATGGCGAATGGATCGACGAGCGCGCGGTCACCGAGCCCCAGGGCTATTCGGGGCGGGTAATGCTGGAGGCGGAGCAATTGGCACTGCACAGTGGGCTACCGGCCTCCATCGTGCGCCTGACCGGCATCTATGGCCCGGGGCGGGAATGGTTGCTCAGTCAGGTACGCCAAGGTTACCGCGTGGCCGAGGAGCCACCGCTGTACGGTAATCGCATCCATGCCGAGGATGCCGCAGGGCTGATCGCGTTCCTGCTGCAGGCCGATGCGCGGGGGGTGGCGCTGGATGACTGCTATATCGGCGTGGACGACGACCCGGCGCCGCTGGCCGAGGTGGTGGCCTGGTTGCGCCAGTACATGGGCGTCACCGAGTGGTCGGATGAGCAGCGGGTGCGCCGCACCGGTAGCAAGCGGTGCAGCAATGCGCGGGCCAGGGCGTTGGGCTGGGTACCGCAGTACCCGAGCTACAAGGACGGCTACGCGGCCATCCTGAAGGGTTAGGCTTCAGTGCCCAATCGCCGGCTTGCCGGCGATTGGGTCATCGAAACCGATAAAAGTCAGTCGCGCTCCAGCAGCCACTGCCGAGCACCTGGCGCCAGTTGCGGCTTCTCGTCAGGTTGCGCACGATTGACGGCCTGGAGGATCTCCAGCGTGTCGTCATCGCGCTTGAAAATCCAGGGTGCCCCGCGCCGGTCGCGCTCCAGCCACAGGCTGTCGTTGTCGCCGCCCATGTCGGCGCAATCGCCGGCCAGGCACAGGGCGTAGCGGTCGAGGTTGGGCAGGCCGGTCACCCTGCCGTTCTCGGCAAAGCGCACCACCGCCCCCTTGCCGGGGCCTTCAATGATCTTCCAGTCGCCACCCAGGTAGGCCTTGTACAGAGCCTGTTCAAAGCTGCCGCCCAGCGGGGCGTTGGCGGGTGCGGCCTTGACCCGTACGAACGTCTGCTTTTCGCCGGCTTGCGAGGTGGCGCGCAGGGTGTCGCCATCCAGGCTCAATTGCTCGGTCTGGCCGCCAGAGAAGCTGGCCTGCCATTGGTCTTCCTTGGCACTGAGGTAGCCGTCGACCGCCTCGAAGCCATTGCTGTAGCTGGCCTGCTGGTTGGCGACGTCGATCTTCCATTCGAGTATCGGCCCGTGCTCGCTCAGGGCTTGGCGTAGGCTGTCGCCGTCGGCGGCATCGATGGCGTCCTGGTTGATCCAGGTGCCGTTGTAGTCTTCGGGCTTGTGGCTGGCACAGCCGCCCAGAAGCAGGGCTGCCAGTGCAAGGGAAAGGGCGTGGCGCATGGTGCTGGAACCTTGGGGAAGGGAAGGTGACGGGCGGGCAGCCCGTCACCACGGGCATCACTCGATGACCAGGATGGCGTCCATCTCGACCTGCGAGCCTTTCGGCAGCGCGGCAACGCCGATAGCGGCACGGGCCGGGTAGGGCTGTTCGAAGTAACGGCCCATGATCTCGTTGACCTTGGCGAAGTGGCTCAGGTCGGTGAGGAAGATGTTCAGCTTGACGATGTCCTTGAACGAACCACCGGCAGCCTCGGCCACGGCCTTGAGGTTCTCGAAGACCTGGACGGTCTGGGCTTCGAAGCCTTCGACCAGTTCCATGGTCTTCGGGTCCAGCGGGATCTGGCCAGACATGTACACGGTGTTGCCGGCCTTGATCGCCTGGGAGTAGGTGCCGATGGCGGCTGGGGCCTTGTCGCTGTTGATGACGGTCTTGGTCATGATGACTCCTTGGTTGACGGACTACGTACGCATGCGGGTGATGCGGACCACGCCGGTCAGGGTACGCAACTTCTTGATCACGCGGGCCAGGTGCACGCGGTCGCGCACGCTGACCACCAGTTGGACCACGCTGATACGGCCGTCGCGTTCGTCCATGCTGATTTTTTCGATATTACCGTCGGCAGCGTTGACGCTGCTGGCCAGCAGTGCGATCAGGCCACGCTGGTGCTCCAGCTCGACGCGCAGTTCGACGTTGAATTCGCCGGTGATGTCCTTGGCCCAGGAAAGCTGCACGCACTTCTCCGGGTTGTGGCGGATTTCACTGATGTTGCGGCAGTTTTCCAGGTGCACGACCATGCCCTTGCCTGCCGAGAGGTGGCCGACGATCGGGTCGCCTGGGATCGGCGTGCAGCACTTGGCGTAGCTGAGCACCAGGCCTTCGGTACCGCGGATGGCCAGCGGGCCCTCGGGTGCCGGCAATTGTTCGCCCTCGGCGGACAACAGGCGGCGGGCCACCACGTAGGCCATGCGATTGCCCAGGCCGATGTCTTCGAGCAGGTCTTCGATCAGCTCCAGGCGGTACTCGGCGAGAATGCCCTGGATGCGCTCCGGGGGAATCTGCTCCAGGCTGCTGTCGAAGCCGGTGAGCACCTTGTTCAGCAGGCGCTCGCCCAGGCTGATGGACTCGGAGCGGCGTTGTTGCTTGAGCGCGTGGCGAATGTGCGTGCGCGCCTTGCCGGTGACCACGAAATTGAGCCAGGCCGGGTTCGGCCGTGCGCCCGGGGCACTGACGATCTCCACGGTCGAGCCGCTCTGCAGCGGCTCGGACAGGGGCGCCAGGCGGCGGTTGATACGGCAGGCGATGCAGCTGTTGCCCACGTCGGTATGCACCGCGTAGGCGAAGTCGACGGCGGTGGAGCCTTTGGGCAGCTCCATGATCCGGCCCTTTGGCGTGAAGACGTAGACCTCGTCCGGGAACAGGTCGATCTTCACGCTTTCGATGAATTCCAGCGAGTTGCCGGCGCGTTGCTGCAGTTCGAGGATACCCTTGACCCACTGGCGGGCGCGGGCGTGGTTGCCCTTGGGCTGCTCGTCCTCGTTGGACTTGTACAGCCAATGGGCGGCGATGCCATTGTTGGCCATCTCTTCCATTTCGCGGGTGCGGATCTGGATCTCGATGGGCACGCCATGCATGCCGAACAGCGTGGTGTGCAGCGACTGATAGCCGTTGGCCTTGGGAATCGCGATGTAGTCCTTGAAGCGACCAGGCAATGGCTTGTACAGGTTATGCACGGCGCCAAGCACGCGGTAGCAGGTGTCGACCTTATCGACGATGATGCGGAAGGCGTACACGTCCATGATCTCGTTGAAGGCGCGGCGCTTGCCGCGCATCTTCTTGTAGATGCCATAGAGGTGTTTCTGCCGACCGCTGACCTCACCCTCGATGCCGTCTGCCGCCAGGCAGTTGGCCAGGGAGTGCTCGATCTTGGCGACGATTTCCTTGCGGTTGCCACGGGCGCTCTTGACTGCGCGGTGGATCAGCGAGGAGCGCATCGGGTGCATGGCCTTGAAGCCGAGGTCCTCGAACTCCACGCGCACGTTGTGCATGCCCAGGCGGTTGGCGATGGGGGCGTAGATCTCGAGGGTTTCCTTGGCGATGCGCCGGCGCTTTTCGCCCGAGAGCACTTCCAGGGTGCGCATGTTGTGCAGGCGGTCGGCCAGCTTGACCAGGATCACGCGGATGTCGCGGGCCATGGCCATGGCCATCTTCTGGAAGTTCTCGGCCTGGGCCTCGGCCTTGGTCTCGAAGTTCATCTGGGTCAGCTTGCTGACCCCGTCGACCAGCTCGGCGACCGTTTCGCCGAATTGCTGGCAGAGGGCTTCCTTGGCGATGCCGGTGTCTTCGATCACATCGTGCAGCATGGCTGCCATCAGGCTCTGATGGTCCATGTGCATGTCGGCCAGGATACTGGCCACGGCCAGCGGGTGGGTCACGTAGGGCTCGCCGCTGCGGCGGCGTTGGCCATCGTGCGCCTGTTCGGCGTAGAAGTAGGCCCGGCGGACCAGGTTGACCTGGTCGGGGCCGAGGTAGGTCGACAGCCGTTCGGCGAGGGCTTCTATACCTGGCATGGGGTCACCTCCTGCCGAGGAAGAATGCCGTGTGCCGCTCGATGTCGACCGGGCATGAATCAGACAGCCTCGTTGTTTTCGTCCTCGAACGCGGCGAAGACCGGATCTTCGGTGACGATCTCTTCGGCGGCGATGAACTCAGGGGTGACGATACCTTCGGCGATTTCGCGCAGGGCGACGACGGTCGGCTTGTCGTTTTCCCATGCTACCCGCGGCTCTTTGCCGCCGGTGGCCAGTTGACGGGCGCGCTTGGTCGAGAGCATGACCAGCTCAAAGCGGTTATCCACGTGTTCCAGGCAGTCTTCAACAGTTACGCGGGCCATGGTCTTCCTCAGTAGCAAATGCGGTAGGCGTGCAGCCCAGGTTGGGCAGGCGGACTCGATAGTTTAAAAAATCACCAGCCAATAGGGAAGGGTTGTTTTGTCGAGTGGTCACCTTCAAGCCCTGTGTTGCCTTCTTCGCGGCTGAAGCCCACACAAGGACAGCATTGTCCTCAGGCCCATCACTGCACCCAGTGGGAGCGGCTTCAGCCGCGAAAGGGCCGGAACAGACACCCTCGATACCTGAGCCCGACGATAACCTCAGAGCATCGCGTCACGCAATCGCGGGGTCAGCTCCTCGAACAGCGTCTGCACCGAGCGCAGCGCCCGGCAATCCGGGCGGGTCAGCAACCACAGCTGGGTATCGCAACCCGGCAGGGGGCCGCTCAGGGCCTCGACTTCGGGCAGGGCGTCGACCATGTAGTCGGGCAGCGCCGCCACGCCCAGACCGGTGCTCACCAGTTGGGCGATGGTCGACATGCTGCTGCACTGGTAGCGCGGGTTAAGCCCCGGGTACTGCTGGTTGCGCCAGACCACCGTGGGGTGATCCTGCATGGAGTCGTCCGGGGCGATCCACGGCACGTTGTTGTGCGACTCGGCCAGGCGTTCGCGCCACTGTGGCTGGCCGCAGACCACATAGGACGTAGAGCCCAGGCAGCGGCCGACCAGGTGTTCCGGCGGCGTGTTGGTCAGGCGCAGGGCGATGTCGGCATCGCGCCGGCTGAGGTTGGCGAAGGTATTGGAGGTGCCCATCTCCAGCGACAGGGCCGGGTAGTTCGACATGAAGTCGGCCAGCGCCGGCAGCAGCAGGCTGTGCATCACCGCCTCGGTGCAGGTCAGGCGGACGGTGCCGCTGACCACCTGCTCTCCGCTGGTCAGGGCGATACGCGCGGCATCGAGGGCCTGTTCGGCACGCTCGGCCTGTTCGGCCAGGGCCTGGGCGGTATCGGTAGGCAGGTAGCCTTTGCGGCTCTTGACGAACAGCGCCGTGCCCAGCGCCGACTCCAGTCGGCGGATCGAGCGAAACACGGTCGAGACGTCGACCTTCAGCAGCTCGGCGGCCTTGGCCAGCGAGCGACCGCGCTCCAGGGCGAGCACCAGGGAGAGGTCCGCATGGGTAATCTGGTATTGCATCGATGCACGCTCTGTTTGCCGTAATGCCAATGTCTGTTGCGTAGGTGCCATTTTATAGTGGAACGGCACCCGGTAATCAATGCGCCGGATCCGCACCCTATCCCCACGATGGGACAGTGAAAAGAACAACAGTACAACCATCGCCGCCCGCAAGGCGCCAGCCGTATCCCTCCACATCGCCGCCCCGAATCAAAGGATGTACAGCCATGACGTCGGTCACTCCGTGCGCCAGTTCTGCCAGCGAGATGAATGAATTCCTAGAGGCTCATCCGGATACGCAGTTCGTCGACCTGCTGATCTCCGATATGAACGGGGTGGTCCGTGGCAAGCGCATCGAGCGCGCGAGCCTGCACAAGGTATACGAGAAAGGCATCAACCTGCCGGCGTCGCTGTTCGCCCTGGATATCAACGGCTCCACCGTCGAGAGCACCGGCCTTGGCCTGGACATCGGCGATGCCGACCGTATCTGCCGTCCGATCCCGGGCACGCTGTCCGACGAGCCCTGGCAGAAGCGTCCCACCGCCCAGTTGCTAATGACCATGCACGAGCTGGACGGTGCGCCGTTCTTCGCCGACCCGCGCGAGGTGCTGCGCCAGGTGGTCGGCAAGTTCGACGCATTGGGCCTGGATATCTGCGCGGCGTTCGAGCTGGAGTTCTACCTGATCGACCAGGACAACCTCAATGGCCGCCCACAGCCGCCGCGCTCGCCGATCTCCGGCAAGCGCCCGCAGTCGACCCAGGTGTACCTGATCGATGATCTGGACGAATACGCCGACTGCCTGCAGGACATGCTCGAAGCTGCCAAGGAACAGGGCATTCCTGCCGATGCCATCGTCAAGGAAAGTGCCCCGGCGCAGTTCGAGGTCAACCTGCATCACGTCGCCGACCCGCTCAAGGCCTGTGACTATGCGATTCTGCTCAAGCGCCTGATCAAGAACATCGCCTACGACCATGAAATGGACACCACCTTCATGGCCAAGCCCTATCCGGGCCAGGCGGGCAATGGCCTGCACGTGCATATCTCGCTGCTGGACAAGAAGACTGGCAAGAACATCTTCGCCAGCGCAGACCCGCTGCAAAGCGAGGCGCTGCGCCACGCCATCGGTGGCGTGCTGGAGACCATGCCGGCATCCATGGCGTTCCTCTGCCCGAACATCAACTCCTATCGCCGCTTCGGTGCGCAGTTCTATGTGCCCAATGCACCGAGCTGGGGCCTGGACAACCGCACCGTGGCCCTGCGCGTGCCGACCGACAGCAGCGAGAACGTGCGCATCGAGCATCGCGTGGCTGGTGCCGATGCCAACCCGTACCTGATGCTTGCCGCGATCCTGGCCGGCATTCACCACGGCCTGACCAACCAGATCGAGCCGGGCGAGCCGATCGAAGGCAACTCCTACGAACAGCTCGAGCAAAGCCTGCCGAACAACCTGCGCGATGCACTGCGCGCACTGGATGACAGCGAAGTCCTCAACCAATACATCAGCCCGGACTACATCGACATCTTCGTGGCCTGCAAGGAAAGCGAGCTGGCCGAGTTCGAGGTGTCGATTTCCGACCTCGAGTACAACTGGTACCTGCACACGGTGTAAGCCCATGAGCGCAAATGCGGTCCCTCTGATCGGTGTCAGCGCCTGCCGCCAGCAGGTGGGGAAGAATTCGTCGCACACGGTGGGCGACAAGTATGTCGAGGCGGCCGGCTTTGCCGGGCTGCCGCTGATCCTGCCGGCGCGTGACGGGGGCAGTGACCCCCAGGCGCTGGTGGCGCGGCTCGACGGCATTCTTTTTACCGGCTCGCCTTCAAATGTCGAGCCGCATCATTACAATGGCGCCCCCAGCGTGGAAGGCACTCGGCACGACCTCGCGCGTGATCGCCTGACCTTGCCCTTGCTGCAGGCGGCCATTGCCGCCGGCGTGCCGGTGTTCTGTATTTGCCGTGGCTTCCAGGAGCTGAATGTGGCCCTTGGTGGTTCACTGCACCAGCGTGTGCAGGAGCTGCCTGGGTATCTGGACCACCGAGAACCTGAAGATGCACCCCTTGAGGTGCAATACGGCCCTCGACACGCCGTGGCCATCGAGCCGGGCGGGTTGTTCGAGGGCTTGGGCCTGGCTGCGCAGTTCGAGGTCAACTCGCTGCACAGCCAGGGCATCGACCGCCTGGCCCCTGGGCTGCGTGTCGAGGCGCGGGCCCCGGATGGCCTGATCGAAGCGGTGTCGATGCCTGACGCTCCGGGCTTCGTGCTTGGGGTGCAGTGGCACCCGGAATGGCGTTTCGCCGAAAACCCGGTCTCCCGGCGCCTTTTCCAGGCGTTCCGCGAGGCCTGCATCGCCCATGCTGCATGGGAGGGTTAACGGCAGAAGCATTCTGACGTCATTACCCGAAGGTCTCGGATGACCCGTTCCCCTGCAACAGCTTTCAATGAGTGAAAGCGGGCCTTGTTCGCAAGGCCCGTGAAAACAATACCAATAGTTACGGCAAATACTCATGAGCGAATACACTGAAGCCGGCCGCCCACCCGACGTGGCGACCGACGCAGGCAACACCCAACGCGCCAGCAAGGGCTTGGCAAAAGGCCGTCTGGGCCTGCTGGCCAGCGTGGTGCTGGGCATTTCCACCATCGCGCCGGTCTACACCCTGACCGGCGCCCTCGGGCCGACGGTACGCGAGGTGGGCGCCCACCTGCCGGCAGTGTTCATCGTGGGCTTCCTGCCCATGCTGCTGGTGGCCCTTGGCTACCGCGAGCTCAACGCCGCCGAGCCTGACAGCGGCACGTCGTTCACCTGGTCGGCACGTGCCTTCGGGCCGATGATCGGCTGGATCGGTGGCTGGGGGCTGGTCGTCGCGACCACCATCGTGCTGTCCAACCTGGCGGGCGTGGCCGTCGATTTCTTCTATCTGTTCCTCGGCCAGATCACTGGGCACCAGGCGTTGGCCGCGTTGGCGGACAACCTGTTGATCAACGTGGTGACCTGTTGCGTGTTCATCGCCCTGGCCGTGTGGATCTGCTGCCGGGGCATGGGCACCACCATGACGGTGCAGTACGGTTTGGTCGCCTTGCAGCTGCTGGTGCTGATCGGCTTCGCCTTCGCCGCCTTCGGCGAGACCACCGCGCCGCCGCCGCTGGCGTTCGACCTGGCCTGGTTCAACCCGTTCGGCGTCGAGTCGTTCTCGGCGTTCGCCGCAGGCCTGTCGCTGTCGATCTTCATCTTCTGGGGTTGGGACGTCTGCCTGACGGTCAGCGAGGAGTCGATCGGCAGTGACGAGGTACCCGGCAAGGCCGCCACCTGGACCGTGCTGCTGATCCTCGGCCTTTACCTGGTCACCGCCATCGCCACCCTGCAATTCGCCGGGATCAGCGATGTCGGCCTGGGCCTTGGCAACCCGCGCATCCAGGAGAACGTCTTCGCCCACCTGGCCGGCCCGGTCATGGGGCCGCTGGCGATCCTGATGTCCATCGCGGTACTGGCCAGCACCGCCGCCTCCTTGCAGTCGACCTTCGTCTCGCCGGCGCGTACGCTGCTTGCCATGGGCTACTACGGCGCCGTGCCGCAGCGTTTCGCCAGTGTCTGCCCGCGCTCGCAGACCCCCCGTTACGCCACTATCTGTGCCGGTGTCGCCGCGGCGGTGTTCTACGTGACCATGCGCACCCTCAGCGAGAACGTGCTGGCCGACACCATCACGGCCCTGGGCATGATGATCTGCTTCTACTATTCGCTGACGGCCTTCGCCTGCGTCTGGTACTTCCGCGACAGCCTGTTCGACAGCGTGCGCCACTTCTTCATGCGTGGCCTGTGCCCGCTGGTGGGTGGGGTGATCCTGTCGGTGATCTTCGTGCGCACCGCGATCGACAGTGCCTCGCCGGACTTCGGCAGCGGCTCGCATGTCGGCGGGTTGGGGCTGGTGTTCGTGATCGCGGCGATCATCTCGGCGCTGGGGATCGTACTGATGGTGCTGTCGCGCTGGCGCGCGCCGGCCTATTTCCTGGGGGCTACCTTGCAGCAACAGGCCAAGCTTCGCTTGCAGGAATGATGTAAAAGGGGCTGCCTTGCAGCCCCAATCGCGGGACAAGCCCGCTCCCACAGGGCCTGTGACGAACCCTGTGGGAGCGGGCTTGTCCCGCGATTGGGGCGCAAAGCGGCCCCTTTCGATTTCAGCCGATCAGTTGCTCGAGCAGTGCCCGGTGACGCTGTTGCTGTTTCTTCAGCAGCAGGCGGTTAGCAACGAACACCGCCTTCAATTCCTTCAGCGCCACGTCGAAATCATCATTGATGATGACGTAGTCGTACTCGTTGTAGTGCACCATCTCGCTGACCGCTTCCTTCATGCGGCCTTCGATGATTTCCTCGCTGTCCTGGCCGCGGTTGTCCAGGCGCTGGCGCAGGGCTTGCTGGCTCGGCGGCAGGATGAACACCGACAGCGCCTCGGGCATCAGCTTGCGCACCTGTTGTGCGCCTTGCCAGTCGATTTCCAGGATCAGGTCGTAGCCTTGTTCGAGGGTTTGCTGCAACGCGCTGCGTGAGGTGCCGTAGAAGTTGCCGAAGACTTCGGCGTGCTCGAGGAAGTCGCCTTGCTCGATCAGGGCCTTGAATTCATCGTGCTTGACGAAGTGGTAGTTCACTCCGTGCTGCTCGCCCGGGCGCATGGCGCGGGTGGTGTGGGAGACCGAGACGCGGATCTTCGGGTCGTCCTTGGTCAACGCGGTGACCAGGCTGGTCTTGCCGGCACCCGAAGGGGCCGAGACGATGTAGAGGGTGCCGCTGCTGTGGTTCATGGTCGGGGTGGCCTTACTCGATGTTCTGTACTTGTTCACGCATCTGTTCGATCAATACCTTGAGGTTGACCGCCGCCTGCGTGCTGCGCGGGTCGAAGGCCTTGGAGCCTAGGGTATTGGCTTCGCGGTTGAGTTCCTGCATCAGGAAGTCCAGGCGCCGACCGGCGGCGCCGCCGGACTTGAGCACCCGGCGCACTTCGGTGATATGGGTGCTGAGGCGGTCCAGTTCCTCGGCGACGTCGCTCTTCTGCGCCAGCAGGACCATCTCCTGCTCCAGGCGCTGCGGGTCGAGCTCGGCCTGCAGGTCGGCGAAGCGGTCAAGGATGCGTTGACGTTGGGCGGCCAGCATCTGCGGCACCAGGGCGCGCAGGGTGGTGACTTCGGTAGCCATGCTGTCCAGGCGTTCGTTGATCAGCCGGGCCAGCTCCAGGCCTTCGCGCTGGCGCCCGGCCTTGAGCTCGGCCAAGGCTTCCTCGAACAGGACCATGGCTTCGGCATTGAGGGCCTGGGGATCGCTGGCGTCGGCCACCAGCACGCCCGGCCAGGCCAGGACTTCCAAGGGGTTGAGCGGTGCCGGTTGCTTGATCAGCCCGGCGACGGTTTCCGCGGCGGCCACCAGCTGTGCGGCACGCTCGCGGTCGACCTGCAAGGGCTTGCCGGTGCTGTCTTCGCTCAAGCGCAGGGTGCACTCCACCTTGCCCCGCGACAGGCCTTGGCGCAGGCCTTCGCGCACGGCGCCTTCCAGGTCGCGCAGGGCCTCGGGCAGGCGCAGGTGGGGCTCCAGGTAGCGGTGGTTGACCGAGCGGAGCTCCCAGGCCAGGGTGCCTTGGCTGCCGGCGCGCTCGACTCGAGCAAAAGCGGTCATGCTGTGCACCATGGAGAGTACCTCGCGAAATCTGAATGAACGGGGAAGCCTTTCGGCTGCAAGGCGCGGGATTGTAACGCAGTGCGGCGTGGGCGCCCAATCCACCCATGTTACAGACAGCCTGGCGCCGGTGTAGGGAAAGACGACAGGCTGCCGGGCCGCGACAATAGGCATGTCCTCCTGGGGCGGCGGGCCTTATAATGCTCCGCAGATTCAAGTCCCGGTACAGGTATCCCAGATGAAACGTCCAAGTGGTCGCGCCGCCGATCAGCTCCGCTCGATCCGCATCACCCGCAACTACACCAAGCACGCCGAGGGGTCGGTACTGGTCGAGTTCGGCGACACCAAGGTCGTCTGCACGGTCAGCGTCGAGAATGGTGTTCCCCGCTTCCTCAAGGGCCAGGGCCAAGGCTGGCTGACCGCCGAATACGGCATGCTGCCGCGCTCCACCGGCGAGCGTAACCAGCGCGAGGCGAGCCGTGGCAGGCAGGGTGGCCGCACCCTGGAAATCCAGCGCCTGATCGGCCGCTCGCTGCGCGCCGCGCTGGACATGAGCAAGCTTGGCGATATCACCCTGTACGTCGACTGCGACGTGATCCAGGCCGACGGCGGTACCCGTACCGCTTCGATCACCGGCGCCATGGTCGCCCTGTGCGACGCCCTGGCCGTGATCAAGAAACGCGGCGGCCTCAAGGGTGGCAACCCGCTCAAGCACATGATCGCTGCCGTGTCCGTGGGCATGTACCAGGGCGAAGCGGTGCTCGACCTGGACTACCTGGAAGACTCCGCCGCCGAGACCGACCTGAACGTGGTCATGACCAGTGCCGGAGGCTTCATCGAAGTGCAGGGCACCGCAGAAGGCGCTCCGTTCCAGCCGGAAGACTTCAACGCCATGTTGGCCCTGGCCCAGAAGGGCATGAACGAAATCTTCGAACTGCAAAAGGCCTCGCTGGCCGATTGATCGCTACGCCAAGGAGGTGTGGAACATGAACGAACCTGATCTGCCGATCACGCCGCCCAATGCCGAAATCCGGCAATGGGCGATGTTCTGCCACCTCTCGGCGCTGTTTGGCCTGGTGGTGCCGCTCGGGCACCTGCTGGGCCCATTGGTGATGTGGATCTGGAAGCGTGAACTGGACCCGTTCATCGATGCCCAGGGCAAGGAGGCGCTGAACTTCCAGATCAGCGTGACCATCGCCGGGTTCATCTGCTTCCTGCTGATGTTCGTGCTGGTGGGGATCGTGCTGTTCGCCATCCTGACGGTGGCGGTGCTGGTCCTGGCCATTGTTGCGGGGGTCAAGGCCAATGAAGGCAAGCCTTACCGTTATCCGCTGATCTGGCGGCCAATCAAGTAGATTTTCGCAGGATCCATCGCGGGACAAGCCCGCCCCCACAGATGATTCCACAATCCCTGTAGGAGCGGGCTTGTCCCGCGATGGGCTGCGAAGCAGCCCCATGCTTTTAGATGGTCAACGTCCAGTCGTAGTCCACGATCAGCGGCGCATGCTGGGAGAAGCGCGGCTGGCGCGGCAGGCGCGCATTGCGCACGAAGCGGCGCAGGCCCGGGGTGAGGATCTGGTAGTCGAACCGGTAGCCCAGGTTGAGCATCTCGGCCTGTTCGTTGTCCGGCCACCAGCTGTACTGGTCGCCTTCACGGCTGACTTCGCGAAGGGCATCGACATAGCCCATGTCGCCGACGATCGCGTCCATCCAGGCGCGCTCCGGCGCCAGGAAGCCCGGCGATTGCTGGCTGTCGCGCCAGTTCTTGATGTCCAGCTTCTGCTGCGCCACGTACAACGAGCCGCAATAGATGTACTCGCGACGCTTGCGGCGCTGCTTGTCCAGGTACTTGGCGAAGTCGTCCATCAACTTGAACTTCTGGTTCAAGTCCTCGTCGCCGTTCATGCCCGAAGGCAGCAGCAGGCTGGCAATACTGACTTTGTCGAAATCTGCTTGCAGGTAACGCCCGTAGCGGTCGGCTGTCTCGAAGCCCAGGCCGGTGATGACTGCCTTGGGCTGCATCCGCGAATACAGTGCCACGCCACCTTGGGCTGGCACCTCCGCGTCGCAGGCGTAAAGGAAATAGCCATCGAGCTGGAAAGCTGGGTCGTCGAGTTCAAAGGCCGAGGCGCGGGTATCCTGAAGGCAGATGACGTCGGCATTCTGGGCTTGCAGCCAGCTGAGCAGTCCACGCTCGGCCGCAGCCTGAATGCCATTTACGTTCACACTGATGATCCGCATAAATGGCCCCAAAAATCTCGTGCGTGTATGATACCCGAGCTCAACTCATTTAGCTAAATCCGTGGTATTCGGGACTCTTCATGCAGCCGTATCAGCGCGACTTCATTCGTTTTGCCATCGATCGCGGGGTTCTGCGCTTCGGTGAGTTCACCCTGAAATCGGGGCGCACCAGCCCGTACTTCTTCAATGCCGGCCTGTTCAACACAGGTTCTGCACTGGCCCAGCTGGGCCGTTGCTACGCGGCAGCCATCGTCGACAGCAAGATCCCGTTCGACGTGCTGTTCGGCCCGGCCTACAAGGGTATCCCCCTGGCGGCGGCCACCGCTGTGGCCCTGGCCGAGCAGCACCAGCTCGACGTGCCTTGGTGCTTCAACCGCAAGGAAGCCAAGGACCACGGCGAAGGCGGCAGCCTGGTCGGCGCCCCGCTGGCCGGTGACGTGCTGATCATCGACGACGTGATCACCGCCGGTACTGCCATCCGCGAGGTCATGCAGATCATCACTGCCCAGCAGGCCAAGGCCGCAGGCGTGCTGATCGCGCTGAACCGCGAAGAGCGCGGCAATGGCGAGCTGTCGGCGATCCAGGAAGTCGAGCGCGACTTCGGCATCCCGGTGGTCAGCATCGTGTCGCTGACCCAGGTGCTGGAGTTCCTGGCCGACGACCCACAGCTGAAGCAGCATCTGCCAGCTGTCGAGGCTTACCGGGCGCAGTACGGTATCTGATCCGGGCCTGGAAATGAAAAAGGCGACCTTCTTGTGAAGGTCGCCTTTTTTGTGTCGCCTGTTCCGGCCTCTTCGCGGGTGAACCCGCTCCCACAGGATTTCCACAGCCCTCAAAGGCAGTGCTGTACCTGTGGGAGCGGGTTTACCCGCGAAGAGGCCGGAACAGGTTAACGATCAGCGCGGCTTGCGGTTGGTAATCAGGGTACCCACGCCGCTGTCGGTGAAGATCTCCAGCAGCACCGCATTCGGCACGCGGCCGTCGATGATGTGCGAGCTGTTCACACCGCCTTGCACCGCTTCCAGGGCGCATTTGATCTTCGGCAGCATGCCGCCGTAGATGGTGCCGTCGGCGATCAATTCGTTGACCTGCTCGGTGGTCAGGCCCGTCAGCACCGTGCCTTGCTTGTCCATCAGGCCGGCGATGTTGGTGAGCAGCATCAGCTTCTCGGCCTTCAGCGCCTCGGCCACCTTGCCGGCCACCAGGTCGGCGTTGATGTTGTAAGACTCGCCGTTCTTGCCCACGCCGATCGGGGCGATCACCGGGATGAAGTCACCCTTGACCAGCATGTTCAACAGGTCGGTGTTGACGCTTTCCACTTCGCCCACATGACCGATGTCGATGATTTCCGGCTGGGTCATCTCCGGGGTCTGGCGGCTGACGGTGAGCTTCTTGGCGCGGATCAGCTCCGCATCCTTGCCGGTCAGGCCGATGGCGCTGCCGCCATGGCGGTTGATCAGGTTGACGATGTCCTTGTTGACCTGGCCGCCCAGCACCATTTCCACCACGTCCATGGTCGCCGAGTCGGTGACGCGCATGCCGTCGATGAAATGGCTCTCGATCGACAGACGCTTGAGCAGGTCGCCGATCTGCGGGCCGCCACCGTGCACGACCACCGGGTTGATGCCCACGGCCTTCATCAGCACGATGTCACGGGCAAAGCCGGTCTTGAGCTCTTCGCTCTCCATCGCGTTGCCGCCGTACTTGATCACCAGGGTCTTGCCGACAAAGCGGCGAATGTAGGGCAGTGCTTCGGACAAAACCTCGGCTACATGGGAAGCGGCATCGCGATCGAGGGTCATGCAGGGCTCCAGGTAAGGAACGGATAGTCGTCAGAACGGCAGTTGCAGGCCTGGTTCGACCCGCAGCAACTGCTCGCGGAATACAGCCTTGATACGTTGCAGCTCGGCGTCGCTGTCGGCCTCGAAGCGCAGCACCAGCACCGGCGTGGTGTTGGAGGCACGGACCAGGCCCCAGCCATGGGCGTAGTCGACCCGCACACCGTCGATGGTGGTGAGGTTGGCATCGCCCCAGGCAGCGTCGCGTTGCAGAGCATCAATGATGCTGAATTTACTCTCGTCGGTCACATCAATGTTGATTTCCGGCGTGGAAATATCGTTCGGGAACGCGGCGAACAGGCTTTCGGCGTCCTGGCCGGCCTTGCTGAGGATTTCCAGCAGGCGCGCGGCGCTGTAGATGCCGTCGTCGAAACCGTACCAGCGTTCCTTGATGAAGATATGTCCGCTCATCTCGCCGGCCAGCAGCGAGCCGGTCTGTTTCATCTTCTTCTTGATCAACGAATGACCGGTCTTCCACATCAGGGCGCGACCACCGTGCTGTTCGATCAGCGGAGTCAGGCGGCGGGTGCACTTGACGTCGAAGATGATCTCGGCACCTGGGTTGCGCGACAGCACGTCCTGGGCGAACAGCATCAGCAGGCGGTCGGGGTAGACGATGCTGCCGGTATTGGTCACCACGCCCACGCGATCGCCGTCACCGTCGAAGGCAAGGCCGATGTCGGCACCGGTTTCCTTGACCTTGGCGATCAGGTCTTCGAGGTTCTCGGGCTTGCCCGGGTCCGGGTGGTGGTTGGGGAAGTTGCCGTCGACCTCGCAGAACAGCGGGATGACCTCGCAGCCCAAGGCTTCGATCAGCTGTGGGGCGATGACGCCGGCGGCGCCGTTGCCGCAGTCGACCACCACCTTGAGCTTCTTGGCCAGCTTCACGTCGCCGGTGATCTGCTGGAAGTAGCGCTCGAGGATCTCGACCTTCTCGACGCGGCCTTCGCCATGGGTGAGGTCATTGGTCTTGAGGCGGGTCAGCAGGGCCTGGATCTGCTCGTTGGCCAGGGTGTCGCCGGCGATGACGATCTTGAAACCGTTGTAGTCAGGCGGGTTGTGGCTGCCGGTGAGCATCACCCCGGACTTGCCGGCCAGTACGTTGGCGGCGTAGTACAGCGCCGGGGTCGGCACCAGGCCGACGTCGCTGACCTGGCAACCGGCATCGGCCAGGCCCTTGATCAGTTGTTCCACCAGCATCGGGCCGGACAGACGGCCGTCGCGGCCAACCGAAACCTGAGGTTCGCCCTGGGCCAGGCTCTGGGCGCCGATGGCGCGGCCGATCCAGTAGGCGGTCTCGCCCGTCAGGGTCTTGCCGACCACGCCGCGAATGTCATAGGCGCGGAAGATGCTCTCGGGCAGTGCGGGTACCAGGTGGGCCATGTCGTTCATCTCTGGGGGTGCTCCAATAATCAAAGGCTTCTGGGCAGGCGCAAACTGAACGCTTGGACGATGCTTTCGCCAGAGAGTTCGCCATCCATGGCCCAACGGTCGCTCTATCGGCTCAGTGGCTACCCGAGTGGCCGAAGCCGCCAGCGCCGCGCTGGCTCTCGTCGAAGGACTCGACGATGTCGAAATGCGCCTGCACCACCGGCACCAGCACCAGCTGGGCGATACGCTCGCCGATGGCGATGGTGAATGGCGTTTGGCCGCGGTTCCAGCAGGAGACCATCAGCTCGCCTTGATAGTCCGAGTCGATCAGGCCGACCAGGTTGCCCAGCACGATGCCGTGCTTGTGGCCCAGGCCCGAGCGCGGAAGGATCATGGCGGCCAGGCCCGGGTCACCGATGTAGACCGACAGGCCGGTTGGGATCAGCAGGGTCTGGCCCGGCTCCAGGACGGTGTCTTCCTTGAGCATGGCGCGCAGGTCCAGGCCGGCGGAGCCGGGCGTGGCGTACTGCGGCAGGGGGAATTCGTTGCCCAGGCGAGGGTCGAGGATCTTGGCTTGAAGAGCGTGCATGTAACTTATTGAACCTGGTTGAGCCGTTCGGCGATGAAGGCGACCAACTGGCGAGCGATCTTGCCCTTGCTGGTCTGCGCGAAGAGAGTCTGGTGCTGCTGGCGGTCGATCACGGTCAGGGCGTTTTCCTCGCTGTTGAAGCCGATGCTGGGGTTGGCCACATCATTGGCGACGATCAGGTCGAGGTTCTTGTCCTTGAGCTTGCGCGTGGCGTAATCGAGCAGGTGTTCGGTTTCGGCGGCGAAGCCGACGCTGAACGGGCGGTCGGCACGGCCGGCGATGGTCGCAAGGATATCCGGATTGCGCACCATCTGCAGCAGCATGCCGTCACCGGTCGTAGGATCCTTCTTGAGCTTTTGCGGGGCAACGACTTCCGGGCGGTAGTCCGCGACCGCAGCCGAGGCGATGAACAGGTCGCATGGCATGGCTGCCTCGCACGCCGCGAGCATGTCCCGTGCGCTGACCACGTCGATGCGGTTGACCCGGTCGGGGGTCGGCAGGTGCACCGGGCCCGTGACGAGGGTCACCCGAGCCCCGGCTTCGGCGGCCGCCTCGGCCAGGGCGAAGCCCATCTTCCCCGAACTATGATTGGTGATGTAGCGCACCGGGTCGATGTTTTCCTGGGTAGGGCCGGCGGTGATCAGCACGTGCTTGCCGGTCAGTGCCTGGCGCTTGAAGCTCTCGGCTGCGCACCAGGCAAGGTCCGTGGCCTCGAGCATGCGCCCCAGCCCCACGTCACCGCAGGCCTGGCTGCCGGAGGCCGGGCCGAACACCTGGATGCCGCGGCTCTTGAGCAGTTCGAGGTTGGCCTGGGTGGCCGGGTCGCGCCACATGGCCTGGTTCATCGCCGGGGCGACGGCCACGGTGGCATCGGTGGCCAGCACCAGGGTGGTCAGCAGGTCGTCGGCCATGCCTTGGGCCAGGCGTGCCATGAGGTCGGCGGTGGCCGGAGCGATCAGTACCAGGTCGGCCCATTTGGCCAGTTCGATGTGCCCCATGGCCGCTTCGGCGGCCGGGTCGAGCAGATCCATGTGCACCGGGTGGCCGGACAGCGCCTGCAGGGTCAGCGGGGTGATGAACTCGGCACCACCTCGGGTCATGACGACGCGCACTTGCGCGCCGTGTTCCAGGAGTCGGCGAATCAGCTCGGCGCTCTTGTAGGCGGCGATGCCGCCACCCACGCCGAGAACGATGCGCTTGCGATACAGCCGCTGCATAGGCTTGCCTTTTTCCAGTGAAAGCGGGCGGCGACGACAACTGCCTGCGGCAGAACGTCGCATCTACGGAGCGGGATAGATTAACACAGGGCCGAAACGGGCCGCAGTAACACGCAAGGAGGGGTATGAACATCAGGGAGTGGCCGGCGGATGAACGGCCGCGGGAGAAGCTGTTGCAACGCGGTACGGCCGTGCTGTCCGATGCCGAATTGCTCGCTGTATTGCTGGGCTCGGGTGTCGCCGGGCGCAACGTGCTGGACCTTGCGCGCGGGCTGTTGGCGCGCTTTGGCGGGCTCAGGCAGTTTCTCGAGGCCGACCGCGAAGCCGTACTGCGAGAGCCAGGCATGGGGCCGGTGAAATACGCGCAGTTGCAGGCCTTGCTGGAGATCGGCAGGCGTTATCTGGATGAGTCCATCGAGCGTGAGCCGGCCCTGGAGAGCCCGGCGTCTGTGCGGCGCTACCTCAAATCCATGCTGCGCCATGAGGTCAGCGAGGTATTCGGCTGCCTGTTTCTGGACACCAAGCACAGGCCGATTGCGTTCGAGATCCTGTTCAGAGGGACGGTCAACCGAGCGGACGTCTACCCCCGTGAAGTGGTGCGGCGCTCATTGCTGCACAATGCGGCGGCGTTGATCTTGTGCCACAACCATCCATCGGGCAACAGCGAGCCGAGCCAGGATGACGTGCACCTGACGGTTTCGCTGAAGCGGGGGCTGGCGTTGATCGATGTGCGGGTGCTGGATCACATCATCATTGGCGATGGGGAGCCGCTGTCGATGCTGGAGCAGGGGTGGTTCGTAACCTAGCTATCCCCAGGCCTTCATCATCCTGTAGAGCGGCCTTGTGCCGCGAAAGGGCTGCGCAGCAGCCCCTTGCCTCGTGGTGGGCAATAGAGCTGGGGCCGCGTTGCGGCCCTTTCGCGGCGCAAGGCCGCTCCTACAGGGCTTTAGCGATTGACGGAGACCTTGCTCAAATCCAGCCGTCCGAACGGGCTCACCTGGTACCCCTCCACACCCTGGCGCAGCAAGGTCGCCGCAGTCGGGTGGGCCAGCGGCAACCAGAGGGCCTGCTGGTGGATCAGCGTCTGCGCCTGCTGGTACAGGCGGCTGCGCACGCTCTGGTCGTTGGTGGTGCGCCCGGCGCTGATCAACTGGTCCAGGCGGTTGTCGCAAAAGCGCGCGAAGTTGGTCCCCGACTTTACCGCCGCGCAGGAAAACTGCGGGCTGAGGAAGTTGTCCGGGTCGCCATTGTCGCCTGCCCAACCCATGAATAGCAGGTCATGCTCGCCAGCTTTGGCCCGGCGGATCAGCTCGCCCCACTCGATGACCTTGATCTCGGCCTTGATGCCGATTTTGGCAAGGTCAGCCTGGAGCATCTGCGCGCCCAGGTTCGGGTTTGGGTTGAGCAGGCTGCCCGAGGGGCGGGTCCAGATCGTCGTGGCGAAGCCGTTCGCCAATCCGGCCTTGGCCAGCAGCGCCTTGGCCTTTTTCAGGTCCAGTGAGTAGCCGGGCAGGTCCTTGGCGTAGCTCCAGGTGTTGGGCGGGTAGGGGCCGTTGGCGGCAGTGGCGGTGCCCTCGAACACGGCCTTGAGGTAGGCCGGCTTGTCGAAGGCGAGGTTGATCGCCTGGCGCACCTCGGGCTTGTCCAGCGGCGGATGCTGGCTATTGAGGGCGACGAAGGCGGTCATGAAGGCCGGGGTGGACGCTACCTTGAGGCTGTCATCCTTGCCAGCTTCGGCGATATCCAGCGGCTTGGGCGACAGCGCCACCTGGCATTCGCCGCGCTTGAGCTTCTGCAGGCGCACATTGGCGTCCGGGGTGATGGCATAGATCAGCGGGTCGATGGCCGGCTTGCCGGCGAAGTAGTCGGGGTTGGCGCGGTAGCGCACCACGGCGTCCTTCTGGAAGCGCTGGAACACGAACGGCCCGGTGCCCACCGGTTGGCTGTTGAGCTTCTCCGGCGTGCCGGCCTTGAGCAGCTTGTCGGCATACTCGGCGGAGTAGATCGAGGCGAAGCCCATGCTCAAGGTGGCCAGGAAGGTGGCATCCGGGTGGGTCAGGGTAAAGCGCACGGTGTGCGGCTCCGGCGCCTCGATCAGCTTGATCAGGCTGCCCAGCTGCAGCGACTGGGCATGCGGGTAGCCGCCCGCAGCGGTCTTGTGCCAGGCATGGGCGGGGTAGAGCATGCGCTGGAAGCTGAACAGCACGTCGTCGGCATCCAGCGCGCGGCTGGGCTTGAACCAGGCCGTGGTATGGAACTTCACGCCGTTGCGCAGCTTGAAGTCGTAGACCGTGCCGTCATCGGACACCGTCCAGCTTTCGGCCAGGCTGGGTACTACCTTGCCCTGGCTGGCATCGAACTCCACCAGGCGGTTCATCAGCACGTCTGCCGAGGCATTGGTGGTGGTCAACGAGTTGTACTGGACCACGTCGAAACCTTCGGGGCTGGCCTCGGTACAGACGGCAAGCGGCGCTGCCTGGGCAAGGCCCGTGGCGAACAGGGAAGCGAACAACAACGAAAGGGCGGCGGCACGCATGGTGGCTCCTTGGCTGGCCAGATGGCCCATTTTATCTATCTATGCAGTCGGAAACGTCCTACCCTAGTGTGCGCATCGCTAAATGACCACCCTCTTTTTCATGGGCACGGCGACGAGCGGTCGACAGCGCGCAGGGCTTGTCGCTATGCTGGCCGGGCGCGCTCGGCCCCTATCAGGAAACGCATCTTCTGTTGTTGTGGCCGAGTCTTTCTGGTATAAAGCAGCGCTCTTTTCTAGGGGCACGGTCTGTCGCGCAAGCGGATCCGGTCGATAAGACCCCCGGAAACACGGCGCCTGGCGCCATAGACTGAGAGATTAAGCGGCCAACCCATGCCGGGTTGGGCATGTGGTTTTAGAGGGCTGAGGCATGTCGAGAGTCTGTCAAGTTACCGGTAAGGGTCCGGTAACCGGGAACAACATTTCCCACGCAAACAACAAAACCCGTCGTCGTTTCCTGCCGAACCTGCAGCACCACCGTTTCTGGGTTGAATCCGAGAAGCGTTTCGTGCGTCTGCGCGTTTCCGCCAAGGGCATGCGTATCATCGACAAGCGCGGTATCGATGCCGTCCTGGCCGACATCCGTCGCGCTGGCGCCAAGGTTTAAGGGAGAACATCATGCGTGAATTGATCCGTCTGGTTTCGAGTGCCGGTACCGGCCACTTCTACACCACCGACAAGAACAAGCGCACCACTCCGGACAAGATCGAGATCAAGAAATACGATCCGGTCGTTCGCAAGCACGTGGTGTACAAGGAAGCCAAGATCAAGTAATTGATCGGCGACCTGAAAAAACCCGCTTCCGTGAGGAAGCGGGTTTTTTTATGTCTAGCGTTCAGCTTCAGTTGAACGCGAAGCCCGAAACCGCGCCGCTCGCATCGACACGTACATGCACGCGTTCGGGGTCGAACTCACGGGTGGACATTTCGTTGGGGCCTACCACGCGTGTGCGACCGGTGACCTGGGTGATGGCGGTTTTGATCGACCCTTCATAGGGCATGCCGACCAGGTGTTGCAGCGCTTGCACGACTTCTTCATTGGTCATGGTGATACTCCTTGGTTGATGGATTGCCCGGATGGGCCGGGCTATCCTCTCGCCAGGGGGGCCTGCGCCTGCGTTAACTATTACTTCTGTTCGAACATGACGTAGATCTTGCGGCAAGGCTCGAGGACTTCCCAGGTGCCCTTGAAGCCTGCAGGGATCACGAAACGATCACCGGTACGCAAGGTCTTGGCATTGCCGTCCTGGTCGCGCAGCACCGAGACACCCTGGGTGATCTCGCAATACTCGTGCTCGGTGTAGTTCACCATCCACTGGCCGACCGCGCCTTCCCATACACCAGCGGCGAACTGGCCGCAGGGGCTTGAGTAGTGGTTGTAGACCGCCTGGTCGGGTTCGCCCTTGAGGATTTTCTCGGCCGCTGGGCGATAGCGTTCTGCCTCGGTGAGCACCTGAGCGAAATCGATGATGCTGCTGATGGTCATGGTGAAGCCCTCTTGTTGTTTAATAAAATGCACATCAGTAGGCTTTTAGGCCTTTGGTGTCAAATATATTGATAGTTTTACCCGGCTGGTTTAGGGTGTCGGGTGCCAGTATGCGCTTGTCGCCCTGCCAGAATTTTCGACAGCGTCGTGATGTCCTCAGTACGGCGTTGCACCTTAACAAGAGGAGGAGTTTCGTATGACCACCCTGACTCGTGCGGATTGGGAACAGCGTGCCCAACAACTGAAGATCGAAGGTCGCGCCTTCATCAACGGCGAATACACCGATGCCGCATCCGGTGAAACCTTCGACTGCCTGAGCCCGGTGGACGGACGCTTCCTGGCCAAGGTCGCCAGCTGCGACCTGGCCGACGCCAACCGTGCCGTCGAGAACGCCCGCGCCGTGTTCGAATCCGGCGTCTGGTCGCGCCTGGCCCCGGCCAAGCGCAAAGCCACCTTGATCCGTTTCGCAGGCCTGCTGCGCGAGCACGTCGAAGAGCTGGCCTTGCTGGAAACCCTGGACATGGGCAAGCCGATCGGTGACTCCTCCACCATCGATATCCCAGGCGCCGCCAACGCCATCCACTGGACCGCCGAAGCCATCGACAAGGTCTACGACGAAGTCGCCCCGACTCCGCACGACCAGCTGGGCCTGGTCACCCGCGAGCCCGTGGGTGTGGTCGGTGCCATCGTGCCGTGGAACTTCCCGCTGCTGATGGCTTGCTGGAAGCTCGGCCCGGCCCTGGCCACCGGTAACTCGATCGTGCTCAAGCCGTCGGAAAAGTCGCCGCTGACGGCCATCCGCATCGCCCAGCTGGCCATCGAAGCCGGTATTCCGGCTGGTGTGCTGAACGTGCTGCCTGGCTACGGCCACACCGTGGGCAAGGCCCTGGCCCTGCACATGGACGTCGACACCTTGGTGTTCACCGGCTCTACCAAGATCGCCAAGCAGCTGATGGTCTATGCGGGCGAGTCGAACATGAAGCGTGTCTGGCTGGAAGCCGGCGGCAAGAGCCCGAACATCGTGTTCGCCGACGCGCCTGACCTGAAGGCTGCCGCCGAGGCTGCTGCCAGCGCCATCGCCTTCAACCAGGGCGAGGTCTGCACTGCCGGCTCCCGCCTACTGGTCGAGCGCTCGATCAAGGACCAGTTCCTGCCGATGGTGGTCGAGGCCCTGAAGGCCTGGAAGCCGGGCAACCCGCTGGATCCCGAGACCACCGTCGGTGCGTTGGTCGATACCCAGCAGATGAACACTGTGCTGTCGTACATCGAGGCCGGCCACCAGGATGGCGCCAAGCTGCTGGCTGGCGGTAAGCGCACTCTGGAGGAAACCGGCGGCACCTATGTCGAGCCGACCATCTTCGACGGCGTGACCAACGCCATGAAGATCGCCAAGGAAGAGATCTTCGGCCCCGTGTTGTCGGTGATCACCTTCGACACCGCCGAGGAAGCCGTGGCCATCGCCAACGACACGCCATACGGCCTGGCCGCCGGCATCTGGACCTCGGACATTTCCAAGGCCCACCAGACCGCCCGCGCCGTGCGCGCAGGCAGCGTGTGGGTCAACCAGTACGATGGCGGCGACATGACCGCGCCGTTCGGCGGCTTCAAGCAGTCGGGCAACGGCCGTGACAAGTCGCTGCATGCACTGGAGAAGTACACCGAGCTGAAGGCGACCTGGATCAAGCTGTAATCCATCGCGGACGCTTCGCGGGTAAACCCGCTCTCACAGGTTTCATATTGCCCTTAACAACGGCGTAGTACCTGTGGGAGCGGGTTTACCCGCGAATGGGGTTCTGAAAACTAGGCCTAGGAGGGCTGCCATGCGTTGGGGAACCTACTTTGCCGTACTGGCCTCGGTGCTCAGTGTCGGGCTCGCGCTCGGCGTGAGCATGCCGCTGGTGTCCTTGCGCCTGGAGGGCTGGGGCTACGGTGGGTTCGCCATCGGCGTGATGGCGGCGATGCCGGCGCTCGGGGTCCTGCTCGGCGCTAGCCTAGCCAGCCGCCTGGCCGGTTGGGTCGGCGTACCGGCCGCCATGCGCCTGTGTCTGTGGGGCGGGGCCTTGTCGATCGGCCTGGTGGCACTGCTGCCTAGCTATCCGCTATGGCTGGCCTTGCGTCTGCTGATCGGCATGGCCTTGACGGTGGTGTTCATCCTCGGCGAAAGCTGGATCAACCAACTGGTGGTCGAGCAGTGGCGGGGGCGGCTGGTGGCGTTGTATGGCAGCAGCTACGCCTTGAGCCAGTTGGCCGGGCCGCTGGTGCTGGGGTTCCTGGGGTCGGATGACGATTTCGGGTTCTGGGCCGCGACGGCCTTGCTGCTGTGCGCGCCGTTGGTACTGCTGGGGCGCGGTGGTGCGCCGAGTACCGAAGCCTGCAGCGTCACCTTCGGCGACCTGTTCGCCTTCTGCCGGCGCCTGCCGGTGATCGCCTGGGCCATTGCCCTGTTCGCTGCGTTCGAGGCGATGATCCTGACGCTGTTGCCGGTGTACTGCCTGCAGCAAGGGTTCACTGCGGAAGTGGCGCTGTTCATGGTCAGCACCGTGGTGGTGGGCGATGCGGTGCTGCAGCTGCCGATCGGTGCCCTGGCCGACTACATGTCGCGGCGGACGCTGTTCAGCGGTTGCGCCTTGACCTTGCTCGTTTCCAGCCTGGCGATTCCGCTGACGTTGCACATGCCTGTGATCTGGCCGGTATGGGTGCTGTTCGGCGCCAGTGCCGGTGGCCTGTTCACTTTGTCGCTGGTGTTGATCGGTGAGCGTTACCGGGACGATGAGCTGGTGCGGGCCAATGCGCATGTGGCGCAGCTGTGGGGCATCGGTTGCCTGCTCGGGCCGCTGATCGCTGGTGCAGGGAGCCAATGGATCAGTGGGCATGCATTGCCATGGCTGATGGCGGCGGGGGCGGCAGGGCTGGTGGTGTTGACCCGCCGGCGGGATGCCTTCGAGCCTGCTTCGGCCTGATAAGTGTGCGCCCATTCGCGGGTAAACCCGCTCCCACACGTTATGCAGGGCTCTCAATGACAGCGCTGTACCTGTGGGAGCGGGTTTACCCGCGAACGGGGTGGCGGCTCACAGCATCTTCTCCAGCCCCACCGCCTTGCTGATCCAGGCATTGAAGCGCCGCCACAGCCCACCTGGCTCGGAAGTGAGCATGCGCCGCTTGCCGTTGTCCTCGGTCACCCAGACCAGTTGGTCCCCCACCAGCTTTGGCTGGTAGCTCAACGCCGGCGCCATGCCTTCGACAGCCATTTCCCGGGTGTATTCGGCCAGTTCCGGGCTATCCACCAATACACCGACCTCGGTGTTCCACAGCACGGAGCGCGGGTCGAAGTTGAACGAGCCGATGAAAGTCTTGCGCCGGTCGAAGACGATCGCCTTGCTGTGCAGGCTGGAGTCGGAGCTGCCGCGAAAGCTCAGGCTGCGATAGGCACTGGGGTCGCCCGGCTGGCGGCGCAGCTCGTACAGCTGCACGCCGTGTTCGAGCAGGGCACGGCGGTAGGGGGCGTAGCCGCCATGCACCGCCGGCACGTCGGTGGCTTCCAAGGAGTTGGTCAGCAGCTTGATCGAGGTGCCCGCATCGGCGCGGCTGGTGAGGTACAGCAGGCCGGATTCTCCAGGCACGAAATAGGCCGACACCAGGATCAGTTCATGCTGGACCTTGGCCAACTCCGGCGCCAGCTGCTGGGTCATCAGCAGGTGCGGGTCCGGCTCGTCCTGGGCCAGCACCTTGCTCGGCGAGTCCCATAGGGCCTGGCTATGGGCCCAGATCAGCTCGTTGCGCCAGGTGTCCAGGCGTGGGCGGGACTGATAGGCCATCAACCGGTCGTACAACGCTTTGTGTTTGATCCTTGCCTGGGCCAGGGAGATTTCCAGGCGTTTGCGGCTGGCGCGCAGGTCGGCGGCGTCCGGCTGGCGCCAGAGGAAGTCGCCGATCGGCCGGCTCAGGGCGCTGTTCCAGTACTGGTCGAAGCTGTGCCCGAGCTGTTCGGCCACCGGGCCCACGCCGAGCAGGTCGATATCGGTGAAGTTCAGGTTGGGCTCGGCATCGAAATATTCGTCGCCGATGTTGCGCCCACCGACGATGGCCATGCTGTTGTCCACCAGGAACAGCTTGTTGTGCATGCGCCGATGCTGGCGCGACAGGTTGAACAGTCGGCCCACGGTGCGGGTGGCCCCCGTGCTGCGTCCCAGGTGCAGGGGGTTGAATACGCGGATATGGATGTTCGGGTGGGCAGCCAGGGTGCCCATCAGCGTGTCCAGGCCGTCGCTGGTGGTGTCGTCGAGCAGGATGCGTACCCGCACGCCGCGGTCGGCGGCACGCAGCAGTTCATGCACCAGGGCTCGGGTGCTCAGGCCGTCATGGACGATGTAGTACTGCAGGTCGATGCTCGCCTGGGCGTTGCGGATCAGCTCGGCACGGGCACGAAAGGCCTCGTTGCTGTTGGGTAGCAGGCGAAAGCCCGAGCGCCCCTCGTAAGGCGCGGCCTGGCGCTGCACCGAGCGGCCGAAGGCCGAATCGCTGGCCGGCAGCGCCTGGCTGACCTGGCGTGGTGTGCCGACGCTGGCGCAGCCTGACAGGCCAAGCAACAGCGCCAGAAAGAGAGGCAGAGCTCGCTGGAGTCTCAAGGGTAGAACGTCCTGTACAGCAAAGGCCTATGGGTTGGACCGTGGGGGGCGGCGCAAAGTTACGCTGGGCTTTCGTCCGCTTCCAGTAGACGAAGGGCGGTTTCGCCCACCTTGCGCACAGCGTCTTCGATCCGCGGCGTCGGCCGTGCGGCAAAGTTCATGCGCAGGCAATGCCGGTACTTGCCCGACGCCGAGAAGATGCTGCCAACCGCAATCTGCACCCCCTGCTCCAGTAAAGCCCGGTTCAGGCGTAGCGTGTCGAAACTTTCCGGCAATTCGACCCACAGCATGAAGCCGCCCTGGGGCCGGCTGGCGCGGGTGCCTGCGGGGAAGTAGCGGGTCACCCAGTCGCTCATCTGGTCGCGGCCACGCTGGTACTGGCTGCGCATGCGTCTTACGTGGGGGTGGTAGTGCCCGGCCTCGATGAAGTCGGCGATGGCCAGCTGTGGTTGGCAGGCCGTGCTGCCGGTGCTGATGTACTTCATGTGCAACACCCGCTCCAGGTAGCGCCCGGGCGCCACCCAGCCGACCCGCAGCCCCGGCGCCAGGGTCTTGGAGAAGGAACTGCACAGCAGCACGCGGCCGTCTTCGTCGAACGACTTGATGGTCCGCGGGCGCGGGTAGGTGTAGGCCAGATCGCCGTAGACATCGTCCTCGAGGATCGCCACGTCATAGCGCTGGGCGAGGTTCAGCAGGGCTTTCTTGCGCGCCTCCGGCATGATGTAGCCCAGGGGGTTGTTGCAGCTGGGGGTGAGCTGGATGAGCTTGATCGGCCATTGTTCCAGCGCCAGTTCCAGGGCTTCCAGGCTGATGCCCTGAAGCGGGTCGGTAGGGATCTCCAGGGCCTTCATCCCCAGGCCCTTGAGGGTCTGCATGGCGCCGTGGAAGCTTGGCGACTCCACCGCAACGATATCGCCTGGCTCGCACACGGCGCGAATGCTGGTGGACAGCGCCTCATGGCAACCGGTGGTGACCACCAGGTCGGCCGGGTCCAGGCGGCAGCCGGAGTCGAGCAGCAGGCGGGCGATCTGCTCGCGCAGGGCCAGATTGCCGTGGATATTGTCGTAGTACAGCCCCGGCATGTCCTGGCGTCGACTCAGTTGCGCCAGGCTGCGCAGCAGGGGTTTCAAGGTCGGGCTGTCGATATCGGGCATGCCGCGGCCGAGCTGTATCACATCCTTTCGAGGCGTGCTGCGCACCAGCTCCAGCACTTGTTCCCACTGGGAAATGTCCACCGGACGCTGGGCCGGGCGGCTGACGGCGGGCAGGGCGGGGAGGCTGCGGTCTTCGGCGACGAAATAGCCGGACTTGGGCCGCGGCGAGACCAGGCCATTGTCCTCGAGTAGGCGATAAGCCTGCTGCACCGTGCTCAGGCTGACCCCATGTTCCAGGCTCAACGCACGCACCGAGGGCAGGCGCTGGCCGGGGCGGTACAGGCCTTGTTCGATGCGGGCGCCGAGCAGTTCGGCGAGGTTGAGGTAGAGCGTCACGGCATACTCCTGCGCAATGGCTTGCATGCAGACCAGTACAGATCGGTTGAAAATACAGCATTCAGGCGCCGGCCAGTCAATTCTGTATGGAAATAATAATCTTGCGTTGAGTCTGTATGGTCATGGGTGTCGACGTGCATGCTTTCTCCCACGGTATCAACTGATCGGGAGAATGCAGCGATGGACGGCATGAGCGATGTGCGCTTGCAACTGTTGGCCAAGGAACTGGACGCCGGACAGCGGGCCAAGGTCTACGACACACCGGCGGGTTTGGGCCGGTGGGGGTTGATGGTGCATCGCTGGCGCACCCGCAGGCACTTGTTGCAGCTCGACGAGGCCCAGCTTCGGGATATCGGGCTCAGTTGGGCGCAGGCGCGGGAGGAAGGACGCAAACCCTTCTGGAAAAGTTGAACACGGCCCGCTCCTACAAAGGGGTGTCAGGCGAGCTCTTTCAGGCGATGCCAGAGCATCCCCAGGGCCAGTAGCGGCGAGCGCAGCAGCTTGCCGCCGGGGAAGGTGATATGTGGCACCTTGGCGAACAGGTCGAAACGCCCGCTGTGCTGGCCGCTGATGGCCTCGCCCAGCAGACGCGCGGCCAAGTGGGTGGCGTTCACGCCATGGCCGGAATAGGCCTGGGCGTAATAGACGTTCGGCTGGCTGGCCAGGCGGCCGATCTGCGGCAGGCGGTTGGCGCCGATGCCGATCATGCCGCCCCATTGGTAGTCGATACGCACGTCGGCCAGCTGCGGGAATACCTTGAGCAGCTTGGGCCGCATATAGGCGGCGATGTCCTGCGGGTCACGACCGGAATAATGGCAGGCGCCGCCGAACAGCAGGCGGTGGTCGGCGGACAACCGATAGTAATCCAGTGCCACGCGCTGGTCGCATACGGCCATGTTCTGCGGCAGCAACTGACGGGCACGCTCCTCGCCCAACGGCTCGGTGGCGATGATGTAGCTGCCGGCGGGCAGCACCTTGCCGCCGAGTTCGCGGTTCAGGTCGTTGTGGTAGGCGTTGCAGCACAGTACCAAGGTCTTGGCACGTACGCGGCCCTGGGCGGTATGCACGGTCACTTCGGGGCCGTAGTCGATGTGAACGACTTCCGATTGTTCGTACAGGCCCACGCCCAGGCGGCTGGCCACGGCGGCTTCGCCAAGCGCGAGGTTCAGCGGATGCAGGTGCCCCGAGCCCATGTCAATCAGGCCGCCGACATAGCGGTCGGAGCCGACCACGCTGTGGATATCGTCCTTCTGCACCAGGCGTAGTTCATGGCGATAGCCCAGGCTGCGCAGCTCTTCGGCGTCTTCGGCAAAGCCTTGCAGCTCACCCGGCTTGTTGGCCAGGTCGCAGTAACCCCAGGTCAGGTCACAGTCGATGGCATGGCGCTCGATGCGCTCGCGGACGATATCCACAGCCTCCAGGCCCATGAGCTTCATGCTGCGCACGCCGTCCTCGCCGATGACCGGCAGGAACTGCTCCAGCCCATGGCCGACCCCGCGGATCAACTGCCCACCGTTACGCCCGCTGGCGCCCCAGCCGATCTTGCGCGCCTCCAGCAGGATCACCGAAAGCCCACGCTCGGCCAGCTCGATGGCGGTATTGAGGCCGGAATAACCGCCGCCGACGATGCAGACGTCGGCGCGATGGTCGCCTTGCAGGAAGGCGTAGTCAGGGTGAGGCGCGCTGCTGGCGGCATAGTAGGAGGCGGCGTGCTGCGCGCTGTGGATCATCGGGCTGGGTCCTGGGCTGGTGGGCTAGGCGAGGAGGATAAGCTGCGGCTCTGGGGTGGGCAACCGGCCAACCCTGGTTGGCGCGGTCACCTGTAGGAGCGACCTTGTGCCGCGAAAGGGGTGCGCAGCGCCCCCCAGAACTTCAGCTTCGCTGCATAGGTTGCCGGGGCCGCTTTGCGGCCCATTCACGGCACAAGGCCGCTCCTACCGAAGGGCGGCGCTATATAATCGGGTCAATTTCCCAGCTTTGTACCCGACCATGTCCTGCAACCGCCACAAGATCCAGTTCCTGCGCGAACTGATTCCATCCTTCGAATGCGAACCCGGTTGCCACGACTGCTGCGGCCCGGTCACCACCTCGGCCGAAGAGATGGCCCGCCTGCCGCGCAAGTCCCGCGCTGAGCAGGACGCCGCCCTGGAGCGTCTGGACTGTGTGCACCTGGGCCCCAACGGCTGCACGGTCTACGAAGAGCGCCCGATGATCTGCCGCCTGTTCGGCACCACGCCGCGCCTGGCCTGCCCGCGGGGGCGGGGGCCCGAACAGATGATCGAACCCGAGGCCGAGCAACTGGTGCATCAGTTCATCGCCAGCACCCGTCAGGTGCTGGTCTGAGCCTTATTCCGGAATCGGCAGGCAGAGGCTTTCCTTCACCTCTTCCATGACGATGTAGCTCTTGGACTCGCGCACATGCGGCAGCTTGAGCAGGATATCGCCAAGCAGTTTGCGGTAGGAGGCCATTTCCGAAATACGCGCCTTCACCAGGTAGTCGAAGTCGCCGGAGACCAGGTGGCACTCCAGTACGTGAGGCAGCTTGAGCACCGCGCGGCGGAACTCCTCGAAGGTGTCGCCGGACTTGTAGTCCAGGCTGATCTCGACGAACACCAGCAGGCTGCCCTTGAGGTGTTGCGGATTGAGCCGGGCGTTGTAGCCCATGATGATTCCCTCGCGCTCCAGCCGGCGAACCCGCTCGGTGCACGGCGTGGTGGAAAGGCCTACCTTTTCGCCCAGTTCGGTGAACGAGATGCGCCCGTCGTTCTGCAGGATGCGCAGGATATTGCGGTCGATCTTGTCCAGTTCACGCTTGCTCTGGTGCTGGGTTCTCATAGGGGATGCCCCTCCGTGAAAGGCGATTTTGCCGAGAATTCTCGCCAAATATAGGCTTTTATATAGTGAAATGCACTGGCTATTCCTCCATATACTGCGCCCATCCAGCCATTTCAACAAAAGTCTGCGGTTGACCGCGTGCGAGGGATAAACAATGCGAGTTCTGGTACTTGGTAGCGGTGTGATCGGAACCGCCAGTGCCTACTATCTGGCCCGGCAAGGTTTCGAAGTGACGGTGGTCGACCGCCAACCCGCGGTGGCCATGGAAACCAGCTTCGCCAACGCCGGCCAGATCTCGCCCGGCTATGCTTCGCCCTGGGCCGCCCCTGGCGTGCCGCTGAAGGCTATCAAGTGGCTGCTCGAGCGCCACGCCCCCCTTGCCATCAAGCTTACCGGCGACGTCGACCAGTACCTGTGGATGGCGCAGATGCTGCGCAACTGCACGGCCAACCGCTACGCGGTGAACAAGGAGCGCATGGTGCGTTTGTCCGAGTACAGCCGCGACTGCCTCGACGAACTGCGCGCCGAAACCGGTATCGCCTACGAAAACCGCTCCCTGGGCACCACCCAGCTGTTCCGTACCCAGGCGCAGGTGGATGCCGCCGCCAAGGATATCGCCGTGCTCGAACAGTCCGGCGTGCCCTACGAGCTGCTCGACCGCGATGGCATCGCCCGCGTCGAACCTGCCCTGGCCGGGGTGAAGAACATCCTGGCCGGTGCCCTGCGCCTGCCCAACGACCAGACCGGCGACTGCCAGCTGTTCACCACCAAACTGGCCGAAATGGCGGTCAAGCTGGGCGTGGAATTCCGCTTCGAGCAGAACATCCAGCGCCTGGATTTCGCTGGTGACCGCATCAACGGTGTATGGATCGACGGCAAGCTGGAAACCGCCGACCGCTACGTGCTGGCCCTGGGCAGCTACTCGCCGCAGATGCTCAAGCCGCTGGGCATCAAGGCGCCGGTGTACCCGCTCAAGGGCTATTCGCTGACGGTGCCGATCACCAATGCCGACATGGCGCCGACCTCGACCATTCTGGATGAAACCTACAAGGTCGCCATCACCCGGTTCGACAACCGAATCCGCGTGGGCGGCATGGCCGAGATCGCCGGCTTCGACCTTTCGCTGAACCCGCGCCGGCGCGAAACGCTGGAGATGATCGTCAATGATCTCTATCCTCGCGGCGGCGACCTGAGCCAGGCCAGTTTCTGGACTGGTCTGCGCCCGGCGACCCCGGACGGCACCCCGATCGTGGGCGCCACCCCGTACCGCAACCTGTTCCTGAACACCGGTCACGGTACCTTGGGCTGGACCATGGCCTGTGGCTCCGGTCGCCTGCTGGCCGACCTGATCGCGCGCAAGAAGCCGCAGATCAGTGCCGAAGGCCTCGACATTTCCCGTTACGGCAATAACCGGGAAGTGGCCAAGCACGGCCAGGCTGAGCCTGTGCATCAGTAATTGGCCTGCTTCACCGGCCCTATCGCCGGCAACCCTGTGTGGTTGCCGGTTTGCCGGCGATGGGCAACACCGACTTCAACCTGAACCACCATAAGGCTGCCGCCATGCGTCCCGCCCGTGCCCTCATCGACCTCCAAGCCCTTCGCCACAACTATCGCCTGGCCCGTGAACTGGCCGGTGCCAAGGCCCTGGCCGTGATCAAGGCCGATGCCTACGGGCATGGCGCAGTGCGTTGTGCCCTGGCCCTGGAAACCGAAGCCGACGGCTTTGCGGTGGCCTGCATCGAGGAAGCGCTCGAGCTGCGTGCCGCCGGGATCAAGGCGCCGGTGCTGCTGCTAGAAGGTTTCTTCGAAGCCAGCGAGCTGGCGCTGATCGCCGAGCACGACCTGTGGTGCGTGGTGCAGTCGCTGTGGCAGCTGGAAGCGATCGAGCAGACAACCGTCCACAAGCCACTGACCGTCTGGCTGAAGATGGACACCGGCATGCATCGTGTTGGCCTGCACCCGAAGGACTACCAGGAGGCCTACCAGCGCCTGCTGGCCAGCGGCAAGGTCGCACGCATCGTGCTCATGAGCCACTTCGCCCGGGCCGATGAACTGGACGCGGACGCCACGTCGCAGCAGGTGGCGGTGTTCGAAGCCGCCCGTCAGGGCCTGGCCGCCGAATGCAGCCTGCGCAATTCGCCCGCGGTCCTGGGTTGGCCTCAGGTGCCGAGCGACTGGGTTCGCCCGGGTATCATGCTCTACGGTGCCACGCCCTTCGAAGTCTCCCAGCCCCAGGCCGAGCGCCTGCAACCGGTGATGACCTTGCAATCACGCGTCATCGGCGTGCGTGAACTGCCGGCCGGCGAGCCGGTGGGCTACGGCGCCAAGTTCATCACCCCACGCCCGACCCGGGTCGGCGTGGTCGCCATGGGCTATGCCGATGGCTACCCGCGCCAGGCGCCCACCGGCACCCCGGTGATGGTCGCCGGCAAGCGCAGCCAACTGATCGGGCGGGTGTCCATGGACATGCTCTGCATCGACCTGACCGACGTGCCCGAGGCGACCCTCGGCAGCCCGGTGGAGCTGTGGGGCAAGCAGGTGCTGGCCAGCGAGGTGGCGGCCCAGGCGGGCATGATCCCGTACCAGATCTTCTGTAACCTCAAGCGCGTACCGCTGGACTACATCGGCGAATAAGCGGCCGAAGCGGACAGGCTGCGGGGTAAAGTGTTGTAAATACTGAACGGCATCGCCATCATATCGTTCACACTTTGCTCCCACCTCGACCGTTTCAGGAGGCTCCAGCTTTGGACGTCGGTGAACGACTGCAAGCCATCCGCAAGCTCAAGGGCCTGTCCCAGCGTGAACTCGCCAAGCGCGCGGGCGTTACCAACAGCACCATCTCGATGATCGAGAAGAACAGCGTGAGCCCATCGATCAGCTCCCTGCGCAAGGTGCTCAGTGGCATTCCCATGTCGATGGTGGAATTCTTTTCTGTCGAGCTCGCCCCCGAAAGTCCGACCCAGATCGTCTACAAGGCCCACGAGCTGATCGACATCTCCGACGGTGCGGTGACCATGAAGCTGGTGGGCAAGTCGCACCCCAACCGGGCCATCGCCTTCCTCAATGAGGTGTACCCGCCTGGCGCCGACACCGGTGAGGAAATGCTCACCCACGACGGCGAGGAAACCGGCATCCTGCTGGAAGGGCGCCTGGAACTGGTGGTCGGTACCGAGACTTTCGTCCTCGAAGCAGGCGACAGCTATTACTTCGAAAGCACCCGGCCGCACCGTTTTCGCAACCCCTTCGACGAGCCTGCCCGGCTGATCAGTGCAGCGACACCGTCGAACTTTTGATCCAGCGCAGTGCATTGTTGCGGCAATATCCCTTTCCCTTGTGGGGTCGTTTCACGGGCCCTGGGTTCCCGCTATACTTTCAAACGCTCGCAGATCCGTCGCCGCGGGCGTGATTAGCCACCATGAGGGTGTTCGCGTGAACCAAATCAAGAAGATGCTGGCGGTACCAGCAGCCGTATTCGCCCTTTGGGCAATGAGCGCAACCGCTGCGACCAACGACGACCTTGCCAAGCGCCTCGAGCCGGTCGGCCAGGTGTGCGTCCAGGGCCAGGAATGCAAAGGCATGGCCGTGGCTGCCACCGCGGGTGGTGGCGGCGCCAAGACACCGGACGAGGTCATCGCCAAGCACTGCAACGCCTGCCATGGCAGCGGCCTGCTCGGCGCGCCGAAGATCGGCGACACCGCCGCTTGGAAGGAACGCGCGGACCACCAGGGCGGCCTCGACGGCATCCTGGCCAAGGCCATCACCGGCATCAACGCCATGCCGCCGAAAGGCACCTGCGCCGACTGCTCGGACGAAGAACTCAAGGGCGCCATCAAGAAGATGTCGGGGCTTTGAACCCAGCCTGATTTCCTTACCCGCAAGCCCGCCTTCCATGGCGGGCTTTGTATTTTAGGACTCGCCGGCCCCATCGCGGGACAAGCCCCACAGGTTCAATGCTACCCTCCAGAGCGGCGCGAAACCTGTGGGAGCGGGCTTGTCCCGCGATTGGGGCGGCATGTTCAGCAACCTGTCCAAAGCCCATGTCCAATCCCTGCATGTACGGATATTCACAGGAGGCCCAGATGACGCAACGCGTTTCCATCGACCAGGCGGTAGAACAGGTCCTCGCCCGCCTGCCTGCCCATATCCACATGGGCCTGCCCCTGGGCCTGGGCAAACCCAATGCCTTCGTCAACGCTCTGTACGCCCGGATGCGCGAGCTGCCCGAGCGCCAACTGACGATCTACACCGCCCTGAGCTTGGGCCGCCCGCCGCTGGGCGATGGGCTGCAGCGGCGCTTCCTGGAGCCGTTCATCGAGCGGGTCTTCGCCGACTACGAAGAGCTCGACTACCTTGCCGACCTGCGCAACGACACCCTGCCTGCGAACATCCGCATCGAGCAGTTCTTCCTGCAGCCGGGCAGCCTGCTGCACAGCGAAGCGGCACAGCAGGATTATGTCAGCAGCAACTACAGCCATGCGGCGCGCGACATCAACGCCAAGGGTTTGAACCTGGTCGCCCAACTGGTGGCCACCACGCCCGAGCGCCCCGGCAAGCTCAGCCTGGCCTGCAACCCGGACATCACCCTCGACCTGCTGCCGATGCTGGCCCGCCGCCGCGCTGCGGGCGAAACCATCCTGCTGCTCGGCCAGGCGCACACCGAGCTGCCCTACATGCCTGGCGATGCCGAACTGGGCGAGGGTGATTTCGACCTGTTGATCGAAGAGCCGGAGCGGCGCCGGTTGTTCTCCACGCCGAACATGCCGGTATCGACCCAGGACCACTGCATCGGCCTGCATGCCAGTGCCTTGGTGCGCGACGGCGGCACCCTGCAGATCGGCATCGGCGCCATGGGTGATGCGGTGGCTGCCGCGCTGCTGGCCCGCCAGGGGGACAACGCCGGTTATCGTGCGGTGCTTGGGGCGTTGGACATCGCTCCATGGCAGGCCCTGATCGACCGGGAAGGAGGCCTGGATGCCTTCGCCCAAGGGCTGTACGGCTGCAGCGAGATGTTCGTCAACGGCTTGCTGGCCCTGGCTGACGCAGGGGTGATCCGGCGCCCGGCCGATGAGCGCGGGGTCCTGGTCCACGGCGGGTTCTTCCTGGGCCCGCAGGCGTTCTACCAGCGCTTGCGGGAAATGCCCCTCGAGCAACGTAGGCGCTTCGCCATGACCGGCATCGGCTTCATCAACGAGCTGTATGGCCAAGAAGCGCTCAAGCGCCGCCAGCGCCGTGATGCCCGCTTCGTCAACACGGTGTTCGGCATGACCTTGCTGGGTGCTGGCGTGGCCGACCAGCTCGAGGACGGGCGGGTGCTCAGTGGCGTGGGCGGGCAATACAACTTCGTCGCCCAGGGCCATGCCCTGGAAGGCGGGCGCTCGATCCTGCTGCTGCGCAGCTGGCGTGAGGCAGGGGGCGAGGTCACTTCCAATCTGTTCTGGAGCTACGGCCATTGCACCATCCCTCGGCATCTGCGCGACATCGTGGTGACCGAGTACGGCATCGCCGACCTACGCGGGCAGACCGACAGCGAGGTGATCGCCAGGTTGCTGGCGATCAGCGATTCGCGCTTCCAGCCGCAATTGATGGAGCAGGCCAAGGCAGCGGGCAAGCTGCCGAAAGACTTCCAGCTGGATGCCCGCTTCACCGATAACACGCCCGAGCGCCTGGAGGCGATCCGCGAGCAACATGGGCGGTTGTTCCCGGAGTATCCGCTGGGGTGCGACTTCACGGCCGAAGAGCGGGATTTGCTACGCGCGCTGAACTGGCTCAAGAGCAAGTTCAAGCTGAGCGAGGTGCTGGAGCTGGGCAAGGCGGCGCTGGACGCGCCCGCGCCCGAGGCGTATCCGGCGCACTTGGCGCGGATGGGGCTGGAGCTGCCGCAGGGGCTCAAGGAAGAGCTGTATCAGCGGCTGTTGCTGGCGGGGTTAGCGGCAACCTGATGAATGGCCGGGGCTGCTGTGCAGCCCTTTCGCGGCACAAGGCCGCTCCTACAGGGAGCGCGATCTTCTGTAGGAGCGGCCTTGTGCCGCGAAAGGGCCGCACAGCGGCCCCTAGGGTCATCACTCGATGAACGTGACCACGCCACCTTCCAGCGACTTCACCCGGGCTAGCGACTCGACGCGATAGCCCTGGCGATCCAGTTCGGCACGGCCGCCCTGGAACGATTTCTCGATCACGATGCCCAGGCCCGCAACGGTAGCACCGGCCTGCTTGATGATCGAGATCAGCGCCTGCGAGGCTTTGCCATTGGCCAGGAAGTCGTCGATCACCAGCACGCGGTCGCTGCTGTTGAGGTGGCGTGGCGAGATGGCCACGGTGTTCTCGGTCTGCTTGGTGAAGGAGTACACCGAGGCGGTCAGCAGGTTCTCGGTCAAGGTCAGCGACTGGTGCTTGCGGGCGAAGATCACCGGCACGCCCAGTTTCAGGCCGGTCATTACCGCCGGGGCGATACCGGACGCTTCGATGGTGACGATCTTGGTCACGCCCGAATCGGCGAACAGGCGGGCGAACTCGTCACCGATCAGCTGCATCAGCGCCGGGTCGATCTGATGGTTGAGAAACGCGTCGACTTTGAGAACCTGGTCGGAAAGCACGATGCCTTCTTCGCGAATCTTCTGCTGCAGTGCTTCCACTGTGGTATTCCTCGATGTAGCAAAGGTGGCCGCAGCCAGGGCCGCGACAAAGGTTTAAAGAGTAAGGGTTGGTCAGCGTTTGAGCATTGCCCGGATGTCGGCCAGTGCGTTGTTGCCGCGAGCGGCCTTCACCTCGACTGGCGCATCGTCCAGGCCTTCCCAGGCCAGGTCGTCCGGCGGCAGTTCGTCGAGGAACCGGCTGGGCGTGCAGTCGATGATTTCGCCGTACTGCTTGCGCTTGGCGGCGAAGGTGAACGCCAGGGTCTGGCGCGCGCGGGTAATGCCCACGTAGGCCAGGCGCCGCTCTTCCTCGATGGTGTCGGCCTCGATGCTGGAGCGGTGCGGGAGGATTTCCTCCTCCATACCCATGATGAACACGTAAGGGAACTCCAGGCCCTTGGAGGCGTGCAGGGTCATCATCTGCACGCCTTCGGCGTTTTCTTCCTCTTCCTGCTGGCGCTCGAGCATGTCGCGCAGCACCAGCTTGCCGATGGCGTCCTCGATGGTCATATCACCCTCTTCGTCCTTCTCGAGGGTGTTCTTCAGGGCATCGATCAGGAACCAGACGTTGCTGATACGAAACTCTGCGGCTTTGTCGCTGGCGGTGTTCTGGCGGATCCAGTTCTCGTAGTCGATGTCGCGGACCATGTCGTGCAGGGCGGCGATCGGGTCTTCCAGGGCCACGCGCTGGCGCACCCCGTCGAGCCAATGCTTGAAGCGCTGCAGGCGCTCGGTATAGCGGGCATCGAGGTGCTCGCCCAGGCCCAGCTCCTCGCTGGCGGCATACATCGACACGCCACGCTCGGTGGCATAGTTGCCGAGCTTTTCCAGGGTCGTGGAGCCGATCTCCCGGCGCGGCACGTTGATCACGCGCAGGTAGGCGTTGTCGTCGTCCGGGTTGACCAGCAGGCGCAGGTAGGCCATGAGGTCCTTGACTTCCTGGCGCCCGAAGAAGCTGTTGCCGCCGGAAAGGCGGTAGGGCACCTGGTGGTGCTGGAGCTTGAGTTCGATCAGCTTGGCCTGGTAGTTGCCCCGGTAGAGGATCGCGAAGTCGCTGTAGGGCCGGTCGGTGCGCAGGTGCAGGGTGAGGATCTCCATGGCCACGCGCTCGGCCTCGGCTTCCTCGTTCTTGCAGCGGATCACGCGGATCTCGTCACCCACGCCCATCTCGCTCCACAGCTGCTTCTCGAAAGCGTGGGGGTTGTTGGCGATCAGCACGTTGGCGCAGCGCAGGATGCGGCTGGTGGAGCGGTAGTTCTGCTCCAGCATCACCACCTTCAAGGAGGGGTAGTCCTCCTTGAGCAGCATGAGGTTTTCCGGGCGGGCGCCGCGCCAGGCATAGATCGACTGGTCGTCGTCGCCCACCACGGTGAACTGGTTGCGCATGCCGATCAGCATCTTCACCAGCAGGTACTGGCTGGCGTTGGTGTCCTGGTATTCGTCCACCAGCAGGTAGCGCACGCGGTTCTGCCAGCGCTCCAGGACATCCTTGTGTTCCTCGAACAGCTTCACCGGCAGCAGGATGAGGTCGTCGAAGTCCACCGCGTTGTACGCCTTGAGCGTGCGCTGGTAATGGGTGTAGACGATGGCGGCGGTCTGCTCGCGCGGGTTGCGCGCCTTTTCCAGGGCCTCGGCCGGCAGGATCAGGTCGTTCTTCCAGGCACCGATCATGTTCTTGATCTCGTCGATGCCGTCGTCGCCGGAGTATTCCTTCTGCATGATGTCCGACAGCAATGCCTTGATGTCGGTTTCGTCGAAGATCGAGAAGCCAGGTTTGTAGCCCAGGCGTTCGTGCTCCTTGCGGATGATGTTCAGGCCCAGGTTGTGGAAGGTGCACACGGTCAGGCCGCGGCCTTCGCCGGGACGCAGCAGGGTGCCGACCCGCTCCTTCATCTCGCGCGCCGCCTTGTTGGTGAAGGTCATGGCCACGATGTACTGGGCACGGATGCCGCAGTTCTGGATGAGGTGGGCGATCTTGCGTGTGATCACGCTGGTCTTGCCGGAGCCTGCACCGGCGAGCACCAATAGAGGGCCGCCGACGTAGTCACAGGCTTCCTGTTGCCGGGGATTGAGTCGGGACATGCTAGAAACCGGGGGTCACCAGAAAATAGCCGCGCATTCTAGCAGGCATGGGGCGGTTGTGGCGCGACCGTCTGACAGTGTGACGCAGTGCATGAATCAGATTTGCCGCTTTCGTCGGTTTCGCGCAGGATGCACGACATAATGCGTCGGGATGCTGGCCAAGGAATGGCACCTGGAGTAAAAATCATTTTCACTCATGAGGTGGGGATGCCTGCGCTCGCCGTTCTACCGTCCAAGCCTGAGGAGCCCGCTTGTCCACGCCTGTCGAACCGTTGCGTTTGCTGCTGTTGGCCGATGAGCCGGAATGGGCCGCCCTGCTGCGCGAGTGCTTGCAGCCGTTGGCGGGCAGTGCGGTATTGCTGACCGCACCGAACTGGGAGTCGGTCGACAGCCTGTTCACCCATGACCGCCACGCTGTGGTGCTGGCGACGCCAGCCCTGCAGCCGGCCCCGGGCCGCTGCGAGCTGCCGACCATCCTGCTGCTCGACGATGAGCCCGAGACGCCGCCAGCGGCGGTGAGCGACTGGCTGGTGCGCGGGCAGTTGAACAGCGATGCCTTGCGCCGTTCCCTGCGCCACGTGCGCGAGCGGGGTGTGCTGGTGGCAACGCTTCAGCGCTTGGCCGAGCAGGACCCACTGACCGGCATCGCCAATCGCCAGGGCTTCCAGGCCCTGCTGGTCGCGCGCCTGGCGCAGAACGAAGGCCGCGGCGTCGCCCTTGGCCATCTGGACCTGGACAACTTCCGCCATGTCAACGATGCCCTTGGCCACCAGGGGGGCGACCGGCTGATCCTGCAGGTGGTGGCACGCCTGAAGCAGCAGCTGGAAGCCGGTGACCAGTTGGCGCGCCTGGGCAGCGACGAGTTCGCCCTGCTGATCGATACCCGGCGCGATGCCGGCCGTGCCGAGTCGGTGGCCGAACGCATCGTCGAGGCCTTGGCCGAGCCCTACTGGATAGATGGCGAGAGCCTGCTGCTCGGTTGCAGCCTGGGCGTGGCCCATGCCCGTGCCCAGGCCGGCGCCGACCCGCTGATGTGGCATGCCCACATCGCCATGCGCCAGGCCAAGGGCAGCCAGGGCTGCACCTTCCATGTGTTCAACGAACGGATCAACCGCAACGCCCGCAGCCTCGCTGACCTGGAAGGCGAACTGCGCCGGGCGCTGCGCCGCGACGAGCTGGAGCTGCATTACCAGCCACGGTTGAGCCTCGCCGATGGGCGTATCGTCGGGCTCGAGGCCCTGGTGCGCTGGCGCCACGCCGAGCGCGGGCTGTTGCCACCGAGCGAATTCGTGCCCCTGGCCGAACAGAGCGGCCTGATTGTGCCGCTGGGCTACTGGGTGATTTCCCGCGCCCTGCGCGATATGCAGGCCCTGAGCGAAGGCGGCCTGGCGCCGCTGCACATGGCGGTGAACCTGAGCTTCCGCCAGTTCCAGGACAGCCAGCTGCTGGCCACCTTGAGCCGCCTGATCATCGAGCATGGCGTCGACGCACGTTGGCTGGAATTCGAACTCACCGAAACCGCGGTGATGCGCCGCAACGAGTTGGTACAGCAGACCATGGATGCCCTGGGGCGCCTGGGGGTTCGGTTCTCGCTGGATGACTTCGGCACGGGCTTTTCATCATTCGTGCACCTGAACAGCCTGCCGATCACCTTGCTCAAGGTCGATCGCAGCTTCGTCGCCGGTATGGAGCTGCGCGAGGAGAACCGCAAGCTGGTACATGCGATGATCAACCTGGCGCACAACCTCAACCTGGAGGTGGTCGCCGAAGGGGTGGAGACGCAGGAACAGTTGGCGTTGCTGCAGGGGTTTGGCTGTGATCAGGTGCAGGGCTTCCTGGTCAGCAAGCCGTTGCCGGTGGATGAGCTGGTGAGCTACCTGCAGCGGGCGACAGGGCCGCAGGTGATGAGCCTGTAATTGAAGGGGAGGGTTTTGCCCTCCATCGCGGCACAAGGCCGCTCCCGGCGCGTGCTGACTGTAGGAGCGGAAAGGGCCGCAAGGCGGCCCCAAGGCTCAAACCGACACTACTTCCGCTGCTGCCTTCTGCGCTTTGCCCAGCAACCGCCGGGTCCGCCACTCGAAGCCGATGGTCAGCGCCACCGCCGCACAGGCCAGCCCCAATGCCAGGCCCCACCACACGCCCACCGCACCACCACCGAGGGTGAAGGTGAACAGCCAGGCGCTGGGCGCGCCCACCAGCCAGTAGCAGCACAGGCCGATGAGGAAGGTGGTCTTAGCGTCCTTCAGGCCACGGATCGAGCCCATGGCGATGGTTTGCATGCCATCGAACAACTCAAACCAGGCCGCCACCATCAACAGGCTCACGGCCAGCTGGAAGATCGCCGCGAAGGCCGGGTCGTTCCGGTCGATGAACAACGCCACCAGTGCCTCAGGCAGCAGCCAGAACAGCGCCGCGAAGGCGAACATGATCATCGCCCCGAAGCCGATCCCCACCCGCCCGGCACTGCGTGCTGCCAACAGGTTGCCTGCACCGTAGTACAAGCCCACGCGCATGGTCACGGCATAGGACAGCCCCGTCGGCACCATGAACGCCGTGGAGACGATCTGCAGGGCGATCTGATGTGCCGCCAGCTCTGTGCTGCCCAGCACACCCATGCACAGGGCGGCGAAGGCGAACAGGCCGACCTCCACCATGTAGGTGCCGCCGATCGGCAGGCCCAGGCGCCACAGCTCGCGCAGCGCCGGCAGCGAGGGCCGCGACAGGCCCTTGCGCAGCGGGTAGTCGGCATAGGCCTTGTGCCAGCGGATATACAGCGCCAGGGCGATGGCCATGCCCATGGACACCACGGCGGTGACCAGGCCGATGCCCATCAGGCCCAGCTTGGGCAGGCCGAACATGCCTTCGATCAAGGCGTGGTTGAACAGGTAGTTGAGCACCGTGCCCACCAGGCTGATCACCATCACCGGCGTCGAACGGCCCAGGGCGCTGGTGAAGCCGCGCAAGGCCATGAACGTCAGGTAGCCGGGCAGGGCCAGAGGCAGCAGGGTGAGGAATTCCATGGCCGAGGCGACGTTCTCGGGCTTCTGGCCGAACAGCAGTAGGGCCGGCTCCAGGTTCCACAGCACCAGCCCGGCCACCAGGGCCAGGCCCCAGGCCAGCCAAAGGCCGTTCTGCGCCAGCCGGGTCGCGCCGGGCACATCGCCTGCGCCCTGGCGAATGGCGACCAATGTGCCGACTGCGGCAATCACGCCCAGGCAGAAGATCGACACGAACGAATAGCTGGCCGCGCCCAGGCCGCCACCGGCCAGGGCCTGGGGGCTGATGCGGGCCATCATCAGGGTGTCGGTCAGCACCATCAGCATGTGCGCCAACTGCGAGGCGATCAGCGGGCCGGCCAGGCGCAGCAGAGCCTTGAGTTCGGTGGTGGGCGCGACGTGCATGGAGGTGTCCTTTTTCCGGGGCCTGTTGAGCGAGGCGTCGATTCTGAGGCTTCGGTCAACTTTGCACAAAAGGATAAAAGCGATCGTTGGCATGAGTTGAACTCATGTATGTATGATCCATTTCATTCCATTGATGTTCCCGCAGGGCAGGTGCGAAATGTCCCGTCAGCTTCCCCCGCTGTATGCGTTGCGCGCATTCGAAGCCGCTGCCCGGCTGAGCTCGTTCACCCGGGCCGGCGAGGAGCTGTCCATTACCCAGAGTGCGGTCAGCCGGCACATCCGTACCCTGGAGGAGCACTTCGCCTGCCGCCTGTTCGTGCGCAACGGGCGCAGCCTGCAGCTCACCGAGGCGGCGCGGGTACTGCTGCCAGGTGTACGCGATGGCTTCAGCGCGCTGGAGCGGGCCTGCGATACCTTGCGCGGCGAGGACGACATCCTGCGCATGAAGGCCCCTTCGACCCTGACCATGCGTTGGCTGTTGGCGCGCCTGAGCCAGTTCCGCCACCAGCAGCCGGGCAACGAAGTGCAGCTGACCAGTGCCTGGATGGATGTGGACCACGTGGACTTCAACCAGGAGCCCTTCGATTGCGCGGTGCTGCTCAGCGACGGGGTGTTTCCGGCCGACTGGGAAGTACGGCGGCTGTTTTCAGAGTTGTTGATTCCGGTGGGGGCGCCCGACCTGCTCAAGGACGGGCCCTGGGACGAACGGCGCCTGGCGGGTATCGAGCTGCTGCATCCCACGCCCGATAAGCGCGACTGGCGTGCCTGGCTGGCGCGCATGGGGCTTGCCGACAAGGTCTCGCTCAAGGGTGGGCAGGTGTTCGATACCCTGGAGCTGGGCATGATCGCGGCGGCACGTGGCTATGGCATCTCCATGGGCGATTTGCTGATGGTTGCCGAGGATGTCGCCCAGGGGCGGTTGAGCCTGCCGTGGCCGACGGCTGTGCCCAGTGGCATGGATTACTACCTGGTGTGGCCACGCACACGGCCTGGGGGAGAGCGGTTGCGCCGGTTGAGTGCATTCCTGCAGGAAGAGGCTGCGGCGATGAACCTGCCGGATGTGCGCATTCTCGAGGGCCAATCGCGGGACAAGCCCGCTCCCACAGCAAGCGTACAGTTCTCGTGAACAGTGCCGAACCTGTGGGAGCGGGCTTGTCCCGCGATCGCGACCTGAAGCCTTACAAAGCGCCCAGGTTCAGCGCCTGGGCACAGGCCTGCAGCGACCGCTGCTCGCTCTGGGCATACAAGGCCAGCTCATCCTGCACCTTCATCTGCAGCGCTGCTTCGAAGGCAGCGCGGTTGGCATTGCTGCCATAGTCGGCCTGGGTATCGTCGCCCAGGTTGGACTGGAAGATCCCCGCTGCGCTCACCGGCAAGAAATCTTCGTACACCAACGCCTCGAAGTGCACATGGCCGGCGTCGATCAAGCCCTGCAAGGTGGTTGGACGGCCCTGCTGATCACGCTCGGCCAAGCCCTTTTCGGTCGCGAAGTAACGGAAGTACGCCAGCCCTTGCTCGCGCATCTGCGCCAGGTCATCGGGAAACTCGGCGAAGTGCTCGGCCAGCAGCGCCATATAGCGTTCGGCATTGGCCTCGGCCGGCACGCCGCCCAGGGCGGCGCGGGTGGCGTCGAGCAGGCGGTCATAGAGCTGACGCCCCTTGGGCGTCAGCGCCGCGCCACGCTGTTCGATCTCGCCGAAGCGTGCCGTATGGCTGCCTTGCGCGTCGCTGAAGGCGACCTTTTCTTGCAGGGCTTTGAAACTGGTCTGGCGCAGCAGGATCGGGTGACGGCGGGTGGGCGGGCCTT